>JBGSXT010000738.1:0-2840 GCA_041751295.1 Mariniblastus sp. | reverse complement strand
GAATTGCATCGAACTTGCCCCCTGGCAGTTGACATGAAATATCAATCAGCGATCCAACTGAAAAAACAGTTGCTGGGAGAACACCGTATCACTGCCAGCGCCGTCGCGCGAGCCCATTCCCAAGGCATGATCACCAATCAGACTCGAGGGCCGATGTTGGCGGCCGGCAAGTCTCCGATGGCAATCGGAGTCACGGGCAAAAATGGCAAATTCAAACTGGCCGTTCGCGTCCAGGACCATATTGCCGGAATGGATGTACTGCTGAGTGATATCCGCAGTCGCGCCAAAGGCGAGACGGACGTGAAGATTGTCGGCCGCGTTGTCAAACAGCAAATGCCCTGGCATCAAAAACGAAACCGTCCGTTGAGGATTGGTGGTTCGATCGGACATTTCATGATTACGGCTGGAACGCTGGGATGTTTCGTTTCCAAAGATGGCGTGAACGACTTGATCCTGTCGAACAACCATGTTCTGGCAAACGAAAACACTGCTACCAAAGGGGACGCGATTCTGCAGCCCGGCCCTTTTGATCAGGGCAAGAACCCAGCTGACAGGATCGGTGAATTGGATGGTTTCATCCGTCTAAAAAAGTCAAATAATCTTGTCGATTGCGCCACCGCGTCATTATCCGATGGGATTGAGTATTATTGCAATCATCTGGAAACCTTGGGACCGATCACTGGCGTCCGAACTGATCCGCTGGACGAGGGCGAAACGGTCTTTAAAGTCGGTCGGACCACCGGTGTGACAGAAGGAATAGTATCAGCAATCGAAATCGATCAGCTGGTGGTCGGTTTCGACCTCGGCGACCTTTCATTTGACAATCAAATCGAAATTGAACCAGTTGGCCCCGGTCCATTCAGCCTCGGCGGTGACAGTGGCTCACTGATTGTCGACAGCAAGCATCGCGCTGTCGGACTGTTGTTCGCTGGTAACGATATCGACGCAACCTATGCAAATGATATTAAGCATGTGCTGAATACGTTAAAAGTTGAGCTTGTTTTTTGATTTCGGTCGGAAATACGTCGCCTGGCGCGATCGACAGATGAAAATAAAGCTGTAGGGCGAATCAGCAATTCGCCCTACAGGCAATCTGACACCTGAAGACCGAGCAACTGTTTGATTTCCTGAATGAAACCATGGAAGAAAAAAAGAGAATCTGTATTGATGAGGCCCGCCTCGCCAAACAGAAAGCGGTTGATTTGTATGGCGATCTGGACGTCGTCAATGGAATTGGGATTTCGCGGATTGATGGCAGTTATGCAGTCAGAATCAATTTGCGGCAGTCGCCAGGCGAACCGCTTCGTGGTTCGCGGATCAGAACGGAAATCGATGGCGTGCCAGTCATTGTCAAGGTAATCGGCGAAGTCAAAAAATCAGCTCCCGTCAGGAAACCAGCCGACTAATCCCCATTTTTCACAAGCAAATCGTAATCCGAGGCGTAAGTGAGGAAATTCACGCCAAACCTCACTGACGTTGCTGGTTACGATGAAGACACAGTGATTGATACGTCTTCAGCTTGTGAGAAATAGGTTAACCCATTGAAAACAGGAACCTCCAGTAAACATGAACCAGCCACAGGCTGGGAAGGAGGTTGTTCCATTCAATCAATGGTCGCGATACATTTCAGCTCGATGGCGATAGGTGTTGGTAACGATTTAATCTCGAGGGTGGTCCGGCAGGGCTGGTTTTCGGCAAAATATTCGGCGTAGATTCTGTTGTAGGTAGCAAAGTCATCCTGCATGTTGGTCAGAAATACCGTCACATCAACAATTCGGTCCCAAGTTGAACCCGATTCCTCGACGACCTTCCGAACATTTTCGAACACACTTCGGCACTGGGTTTCGATGTCGTAACAGGTGATTTGTCCTTGATCATCCAGTTCCACTCCAGGAATCTTCTGCGATCCCTTCTGCCGGGGCCCGATCCCGGACATGAACAGCAGATTGCCAACTCGCCGCGCGTGCGGATACAACCCGACCGGTTCGGGCGCCGATTTCGAAACAAATTTTGAGTCAGACATCGTTCAGTCTACTTTCCGCAATTGTGGACGCTGCGGGCCAGTCGAACGGCCACAACCTGGTATTGTCAAACGATAAACAGTTGATCAGGCATTCTTCCAAATGCCAGTTGTTTTAAAAGTGATGTGATCGTTTACCTGACATTTTACCATGATGACTTGAGCTGGCGTACCTGTCAGATAAGCGTTTGCTTCCTCCAGCATGATTTTGACCATTCGCTTGCCATCCGACGCAATGGCTCACGTTCAGTTCGGGCCTCGTCAGAGTCAAGCAGAAATTTCAATGTCGGTTGCAGGAACCTGACTAGTTGGCGGTCGGCATTTCTTTCGTGTAGACTGAAGAAATTCGTGATTCATGCGTTTGTCGTCGTTCCCATTTGGTACCTATCAAATGCGGCTGATAGCCTGCTCATTTCGCCGGAACAATGATGCGATGAATCAAAACGATGCTGGTTGCCCGCAGCCGACGCCAGAAGAACTAGAACAAAGATGGAGCCGTTGGGCTCAGGCGATGGAATTGAGCCACGCAATGCTGATGGCGGGCCTGGAACAGCGATTGGGGGCGGGTTGCGATCTGCATGCCGCCTATCGCGAATGGTACGACAAGTATCAAGCCCTCAAATGGAATGATTTCATTCAGGCCAGTCCACCGGCGGAGTCGCCAAATGCCCCCTAGTTTGCTGTTAGAAGCTTTGGAATAGGTTTTCCATCTGGTTTCTGGTTGGGGGCTGTCGCCGGTTGTTGCGGGTGGGCTTGCCGTCTCCTACTGGGGGCATCCTCGCAGTACCAGAGATATTGATCTGGCAATTCAAATTGAAAA
>JBGSXT010000737.1:0-1752 GCA_041751295.1 Mariniblastus sp. | reverse complement strand
ATAGGTCAGGATTTGATCGACGCCGGAATCGAGTGCGACAATCGAGTCGAAAGTACTGGCAATTTCGTCGTGATCAATCTGCAGCAGTATTTTCTTTTTCATGACGCTTCAGAACCTCAGCCGAAGACCCGCAACGCTGACGACCGTTGCGGGCTTCACGCAAAGCTGGGAATGGCATTGGACGTTCTGAGTCGAACTAAAATCCACGAAATGGGTGTACCTGGTTTTTGCCGGCAACCATTTCGTCAGCTGACGGCTTGCCCGTCATCGCGTTGGAAATGGCCATCTTCGTTGCCTGGTGATTGTATTCGTAAATCTTTTTGTCATCCTTGGCGGCTGGATGGATGAAGACGCCACAGACGATTACCAGTTCTTCACATTGATCTTTGGAAATCACCCCTTCATCGACCGAGTCGGCCACAGCTCGGGCCACAGCAGCTTGAGCCGGACCGAACATCTGAACAGCCTGGTCCATTCCCTTGATCGTGACTTTGGTAACCATCACGGTCGCCGGTTTGACAGCCAGATTGGGAGTGATCACCGCCAGCAGGTTGGAGTGGCCCTGGCTCTGAGTCGCCAATGCGGACGCAAACGCCGAGCCGACGGGTCCGTCCTTGCTGCCTATCATCAAATCAATATGGGCGATCTCGTTTCCGTCTCCGGCCAGAGCTTCTCCAATCAGCATCGACATCATCGTTCTCCATTTGGGAATAAGGGTGTATGTTTATCGCTGGCCAATCGAAACGATTGACCAATCTAAATCGCATCAAAGCGTAAATTATCAGACAGTTGATCCAGTGCCTACCACCGACCATCCGGATTCTAGTCCGCCCGCTTGCGAAACTTTATTGATCATCGGAGCCAGCGCCCGGCAATACGCTCAAAGTGCCTGCCGCGTTGGAATCCATTGCACGACGGTTGACCTGTTTTCCGACTGGGATTTACAACAATTTGCTGAGTCTTACGCGGTTTCATCGTTGGACGAGTTTGAGGCATCCAGCTTTTTCGAGTCATTTTCCCAGTTGCCGGATCGGTTTGTGATCTGTGGCGGCATGGAAAAACGGCCCCAGTTGATTGCTGAACTCTCACGGTATTTGCCGTATGTGGGTGTCAGCCCAGACCAGATCGAACGGTTGAACGATCCGTTCGATATTGCCCATTGTTGTGCCGCGTATCGGATTGCGTTCCCAACAGTGTGCCTGCCGGGAAATCTGTCCGATGAAACGGAAACGGGTTGGCTGCTCAAACCATATCGGACTGCAGGCGGCGCCCACATTTCGCATTGGTCGAAGAAAGATCATTTGCGCCATCAATCGAAACGACTAACCCGTGCGGGGCCAGGCACTGATTCAGTCTCCAGTATTGATCTGCTCACCGTTGATGACAATTACTACCTGCAGGAATTCGTCGAAGGTCAGTCCTACAGTTCGCTGTTTTGCAGCAACGCCAGAACGACCAGGCTGATCGGATCGACGATCCAGCTTGTCGGCTTGCCCGCTTTTTCAAACCGCCCTTTCAGCTATTGCGGCTCGATCGGCCCTGTGGAATTCTCTTGCGAGCTGCAAAGTGAATTGCAACGCATTGGAAACGTCTTGGCCGTTGAATTTCAGATGGTCGGCATATTTGGCATCGATTGGGTCCTAGATTCGTGCGGAAAAATCTGGCTGATCGAGATCAATCCGCGAATGACCGCTTCCGCAGAAATTTTTGAATGGGCAGGCATCGTGCCCAGTATCACTGGACTGCATTTGG
>JBGSXT010000736.1:0-1859 GCA_041751295.1 Mariniblastus sp. | reverse complement strand
GTAATCGCCCGTCACACAGCTGCCGGCGATTCCCACCTGGGAACAAAACAAGTTGTGTTTACCGATTTGACAGTTGTGTCCGATCATGACCTGATTGTCCAGCTTCGTTCCGCTTCCGATCAGAGTTGAGTCGTAGGTGCCCCGGTCGATCGTTGTGTTGCTGCCAATTTCGACGTCATCGCCAATGACCACGTTACCGAGTTGCGCACATAACTCGTGCGTCGCGGCTGATCGATATCCGAAACCATAGCCGCCAATCACGGCCCCACCATGAATGAGACAGCGATTGCCAATCACGCAGTTTTCATAAATCACCACATTCGGAAAAATGACCGTATTCGCACCGAGCGTAGTATTTTCGAGAATGGTGACGTTGGGATGAACGATCGTGCCACAGCCAATCCTGACATTGTCCCCGATGAACGCACCGGGATAAACGTCGACATCTTCGGCGATTTCAGCTGAAGTACTGATGTTGGCGCGCTCACTGATGCCGACCCGCGTTCGCTCGTTGGGGGGGCGGAACAGCTTGACAATCTTGATGAACTACGCTTCCGCATCATCGACCTGTAAAAACGATTTGGACCATTTTGTGCCGATTCGATCGAGGTCAATCTTGTTTGTCACTACTGCCGCAGGCGAATCGGATGCGATGAAAGTTCGCAGATGTTTTTCCGCTGCGACAAACGTAATGTCGCTCTTGGATGCCTGAAGAATGGTTCGGGCACCGGAAATCTGTTGGTCCGTATCGCCCACCAGTCGCGCGCCAATCCATTCGGCAAGTTCGCCCAATTGTTTCATCGACAGGTATCCTTTCCTGACAATCCGAACAATTCAATTCATTTCGGAAGCCCGGCCCAACAACGTGCCACATTGCCCTTGAGAGGCCATGCTTCGAAGGGGCATAATAGGATGTAATTCCAACTGCCATCAATAGCACATTGTGACAGCATCTACTGTGGATTTCTGGCCGGTGTTCCAAGGATTCGCAGTCCCTGGGAATCGTTTGTCCTACCCGATCAATTCCTTAATGATTTTGCCGCTGTTGGCAATTTTCATCGGGCGGCCGCTGCGGCTGGTGAACGTTGTTTCCAGCGAGATTCCCAACGCCTGGCAGATCGTCGCAATCAAATCTTCGTATGAATGCGATTCGGCTTCCACGCTCATGCCGTCTTCGCTCGTCTGTCCCACTGCGATTCCGGGATTCAATCCGCCCCCTCCAACTACGACACTCCAGCTGCGAGCCCAGTGGTCGCGGCCGTTGCTGGCGTTGATGCCCGGCGTGCGGCCAAATTCTCCCATCCACAGAATCACTGTATCCTCCAGCATTCCCCGCTGGTTCAGGTCTTCGACCAATGCACTCATGGCGCGATCCAGAGTGGGCAGCAGTTGATTCTCCAATGTTGCGAAAATGTTCTGATGGTTGTCCCAGCCACCCAGATCGACCTCGACGAATGGCACACCGACTTCCACTAAACGTCGGGCCATCAGGCAACCACGACCAAAATTGTTGCGGCCATATCTCTCTTGCACTTCAGCTAGTTCACCATCGACTTTGAAAGCCGCCAGCTGTTGACTCGTCATCAAACTGAGTGTTTTGTCCAGCACCTTGGCATGTTCTACCGCTGCGATGCCCCGATTGTCTTGAATAAACCCTGATTCCAGCAGACTGAGCGCCTGCATACGCCGCGTCAATCGGCTGGGATCCATTCCCATATTCAAATTGCGGACTTCGCCGTTACCGTTGACGGAAAACGGAGCCCAAGCCATGCCCAAAAAGCCCGGTCCTTCGCTGCCACCGCCGACGGCTACGAAAGGTGGTATCTGTAGTTCGGGACGGTTCTGAGCCAATTCATGGG
>JBGSXT010000735.1:0-3379 GCA_041751295.1 Mariniblastus sp. | reverse complement strand
GTGGTTCCAATTTACGTTGGCCGGGCTGAAACGGATCAATCCCGATTGGCCGGTATGCCACGTCAGCTATTTTGAAGCAGATGCTTTTGCCCGCTGGTCCGGCCGACGTTTGCCGACCGAATTTGAATGGGAAGCGGTCGGCCAGGGGATCGGTGCAGCCAACGATTTCGGTCACGAACCGTTTGCGGATGTTTTATTCGACCGCAATAACGCAATCCATCCAACACGATCTCCGCATCGACTGCTGGGCGGTGTGTGGCAGTGGACCAGCAGCAGCTACGGGGCCTATCCCGGCTATCAGGCTCTCGCGGGTGCGCTGGGCGAATACAATGGAAAATTCATGTGCAACCAATACGTGTTGCGTGGCGGCAGTGTGGCAACTTCCAGCAGCCACATTCGGCCGTCCTATCGCAATTTTTTTCCTGCTGATGCGAGATGGCAATTCAGCGGCATCCGATTGGCCCAGTAAACGATCCTTCCCTTTTTTCAACGAACAGACACAGAACAGGTTTCAGCAATCCATGTCCGAAGTGATTTACTCCCAACGGTTCAACGCTCCGATCGATGTCGTCTTCGAAGCGTTTTCGGATTTCTCCACTGCAGCCGAACGAATCGATGGAATTGTTGCCGTCGAAATGTTGACAGATGGCCCGACCAGGCTCGGAACCCGGTTCAAGGAAACCCGGGTCATGTTCGGTCGCGAAGCAATTGAGGAAATGGAGGTCACGGAATTTGAAAAGAACAGAAGGCTAACGGTGTCTGCCGATTCCTGTGGTTCGCATTTCGCGACGATTTTTCAGTTTCAGGCGGTCGGCGATCAAACCGATGTCAACGTCGAAATGCACATGAAGCCGGTGACCTGGTTCGCATGGTTGATGTCCCCGATTGGATTTCTGATGAAAGGGACCATGACCAAAATGATCGTCGCTGATTTCGATCAAACGAAAGCTTGGTGTGAAAAACAGGAATAGGGCGGGCGGCAACCGATAACGTTGGTTTGGGAGCAAGCCTGAGATTGCCGCAACAGTTGTCAGTGTTCGATTTTCGGCCAGTATTTTTCGAACGCGCCTTCTTTCAGGAAATCCGGACTGTTGTCGGCATCGTGGCATTGGATGCAGTGATCATTTTTCGCCTGCTCCAGGGTTAGCCGCATCGCCAATCGCAATTCATCCAAACGACCCGCAGGGAACTGCTGTCCGCGATCTTTTGCCTGTTCGATCGCTACATGGGCCGAACCGGGACCATGGCAATTCTCACAGCCGTTGCCATGCAAGTGGGCGTCCTTTTTCAAATCAATGAATCCTGTTTCGTATGGGTACATGTCCTGCGGGTTCCAGCCGGTGGCATGGCAGCTGATGCATTCCGGATCGAAATGACGGGCGATATGTCCCCTGTGATTCGGCGGTTCGACAATGTCGTCGGTAGCGATGAAATGCGGACCCCCTTCCCCATCGACTCCGTTTTCCCAAATCTCAAACTCGACCTGGTGACAGTCAAAACAGGCTTCGGAACCAACGAACTTGAATCCGGAAGGATGCGGCTTGGGCTTGATGTCGAGCAATTTGCCGGCCAAATACAGGCTCTTCAATTCGTTTTGATAGTTTTCAAATATTTTTTCCATCGGTTTGCTGTCGGTAAAGCGACCATCCAACGGAACTCGCTCGTGCTTCATGGTCAACTTACCAGCCTCTTCGTAATAAGCGACGACGCCGATGTACATCCCTTTGACACCAACCTGTATCAGCGATGTGACATGATCACCCGTTTGGATGGTCGTGGGCAGCTTCTCCGGCTCACCGGCACTGGTCGTGTGCACCAGCAAATCAAAAAACGGGTATTTCGCCGCGACTTGGTTGGCAGTATCCACAGCATCCGTTTGCAGCATCAACACTTTCAAATCGCAACCCGCCATCATTCGCGCCGCCAGAGGGAGTGATTCCGCTAGTGATTTGACTTCCAGCTCGTCCTTGTTTTTCAACGACTCAATCGATTCGTCATCCAGTGCATGGGTGATGCCAATTTTCTTGCCAGCTTTTTCGACAATCACAAACGTGTTTTGCAAATCGGCACCCAACGGATTGACGTTGGCACACACAAATTGACCGGTGTTGTCGGTCACATTGCTCATGGTCTGCACCAGATCGATGGTCGGAGTCTTCAAATCGTCCGGACCAAAACCGATCGCCGCGTATTTCATCACGTTGCAAAGTCCATCCCAGGTATGATGCAATTTAATAACCGGCTGCTGTCCGAATCTGCGGATCTGATTGCCTGCGTCGATGAGAATCAGATCCCAGCCGAGTTTGGTCAGCAGCTGTTGGACCCTGTGTCGACGCATGAGTCCACCCTTTTGATTGTACAGGCCTGTACATCCACAGGGTTCGATATAGCCAGATTGCCGTCCCGTTACAAACAGCGCAAACAGCGGCTTTTTCCAATCCTTGAGCAAGTCATTTTCGTCTTCTTTTTTGGATTCGTCTTTCTGTTCAACTTTTTCTTCATCGTCGTCGGAAGTTGGCACAATCGATGTCAGCCCCAGTGAACGAGACGCCGAGTTGGCATCACACCCGATTGCGATCAATAGACCTGTCATACCACCGATCAGCAGAACCATGGTATCGAACGTGAACCGCCGGTCGTTCATCTTCGTTTGCATTTCGATTCAATTCTCAAATTGGGGACGATTCGTTGAAAACTGAAATTGCGGGAATGCCTGACTTCGTTTTCCATTGAACAGAGGATTCATTAGCGGCTGGGCGCGGAAAATTTCAATTGCACTACTTCTAGAATACCGCCCGGCATTTTTTCGGTAAATGGCAACGTAGACATAACACCAGCATTCGATCATTCCAAGTAACGCTGCCGCAGGTAATTTCGGCAGCGAGTGAAGAACGCATGAAAATGGTCAGTTTGGTAATCCGGGTACGTCCAGCGGGAGGACTCCCAAACCCCTTTTTTGAAATGCAGGGTCACTTCTGCGAAGATTCCGTCTCGCAGATACAGCCGGTGGTCACGGTCCTTCGTCGTTGCCAGCACAACCTTTGCTTCGCTGAGATAGCCTGGATCAATATTCAGCGGTCTTACTTCGGGAAATCGATTTTCCCTTAAAAACTCGTCTTCCCATCGGTTGGACAGGATTTTTGTATCGGCCAGGCGCGCCGGGTCGATCAGATTTTCGAAGGAAAACAGCTTCTTTTTCAGGTCCGTGCCCATCGACGGCGTGTAGTAGCTGGTTTGGTCAAACACGAACATCGGGCTCTCAATTGCGATGCTGCCCCAGCTCTTTTCGGCAGCTTGGCGCGTCCATTCATCAATCGCCGTTTCGTGGCGGCTGGAAACAGCCGCGATCAACAACACCGGGCGCTGCTTAAGGATTTGA
>JBGSXT010000734.1:0-4929 GCA_041751295.1 Mariniblastus sp. | reverse complement strand
GCGCAGACCGAACGGCTGGATGCTCCGTCGGAATTGAAGAGGAACCGGCGGACGGTTGCCCGCATCAAAACGATTCAAACAGAACGTAACCGACAAACCGAATCGGCTACTGCTGAGCGTTCCACTGGCAAATAGATCGACACACCACATTAATAGAGATTTTTGAAATGCCAAAACGAGTTGTAGTTGGGCGAGTCACCAGCGACAAAATGCACAAAACCCGTGTCGTGGAAATTCCGCGAAAAGTGCGGCACCCGAAGTATGGGAAATACGTACGGCAACGAACGATTTGTTATGTACACGACGAAAACAATGAATCGTCGTTGGGCGATACTGTACGGATCATCGAAGCCGCGCCGAAATCCAGAACAAAACGCTGGGCATTGGTGGAAATTGTTGAACGCAGCCGGGAAGTGGATGTCGCGGCCATGCGGGCAGCTCGAAAATTAGCAGGCTTGGAATCAGAAATTGAAATCGGGGATCAACCACAGCCGGCTGCCAGTGATTTCGCGTAGGTCACAGAAATATAGTGGACTTTGAATTGGGCACCCCCGCCCTGATGATAATCGAGACAGAAAAATGATTCAGCAGGAAACAAGATTGCAGGTCGCGGACAATACCGGTGCCAAAGAGGTGATGTGCATCAAGGTCCTGGGCGGGTCGCGTCGCCGGTTTGCTGGACTGGGAGACGTGATCGTGTGCAGCGTCAAGAGCGTGATTCCCGGCAGCGACTTGAAAAAGAAAACGGTGGTTAAAGCTGTCATTGTCCGTTGCAAACAGCCAACCCGGCGTGAAGACGGCAGCTATATCAAATTTGATGCTAACGCTGCGGTCATTATCGATAACGACAGGAACCCGCGCGGGACCCGGATTTTCGGTGCGGTAGCGCGGGAATTGAGAGATAGAAACTTTATGAAAATCGTCAGTCTGGCTAGTGAAGTGATCTAATCGGACAGAAAACGATTTTTGAAATGGACAAGAAACAGACAGTCAGGAGTGTCGGGCAATGAAAGCTCGTATGGAACAGTTGTATCTGGACACAATTCGTCCAGCATTGGCCGAAAAGTTCGGTCGACAGAATATCCATTCGCTGCCGCGGTTGGAAAAAGTGATTATCCATATGGGTGTTGGAACGGCAATTCAGGACAAGAAACACCTGGAAGACGCCTCCAGCGCGATGGCGTTGATTGCCGGTCAAAAGCCCGTGATCACGAAGTCGCGCAAGTCCATCGCCGGTTTTCGGCTGCGAGAAGGAATGCCGATTGGCTGCAAGGTAACTTTACGGGGTAAGCGAATGTATGAATTTACTGATCGCTTGCTGTCGTTGGCGCTGCCGAGGGTTAGAGACTTTCGGGGAGTCAGCAGCAAGGCCTTCGACGGACGGGGAAATTACAGTTTGGGACTGACCGAGTACGTTGTTTTTCCGGAGTTGAATCCGGACAAATTCATCCGGTCGCAGGGTATGAATATCGTCTTTGTGACAACCGCTGCAACGGACGACGAAGGTCGCGAGCTGCTTCGGATGTTTGGAATGCCGTTTCGCGAAGACAAAAAGTCGGATGCGGTTTAAATTTTGTTTCATTTTATATCGAGTTTTTCTTTGGCCAAAAAATCAAGAATAGCGAAAGCGAATCGGGAGCCGAAATTTCCCGTTCGACGCGAACGTCGTTGTAAGATGTGCGGTCGCTCCAGAGCGGTGTATCGTAAATTCGGAATCTGTCGGATCTGTTTTCGGAACCTTGCCGACCAGGGCCTGATTCCCGGGGTTCGCAAGGCGAGTTGGTAGTTTTAATTCAATACAAAGTTCAATCGTTGCAGGAACAGGAAACAGTATTGCCGCACATGCGAGCTGCTATTTCCATTGGTTTCTCCAACAACCATTTATTCTGTCCAGCAGGGTTTACGGAAACCAAATACCATGATGACTGACCCGATCGCCGACATGCTCACGCGAATTCGAAACGCGGTGAGTGTCGAACGTCCACAAGTCGAAATGCCTGTCTCGAAAGTCAAGAAGGGCGTCGCGGAAGTGCTGAAGCGCGAAGGCTATATCTGGGATTGGACGTTTGAGGAAACGAAACCGGTCGGTCAATTGCGGATCGAACTCAAGTATGGCCCCAGTGGCGAACAGGTGATCCGTAAAATCAAACGGGTCAGCAAACCAGGTTGTCGTGTTTACACGCGGGCCAAAGACCTGCGCCCGGTGCTGAACGGTCTCGGTATTTCGATTTTGAGTACCAGTCACGGGGTGATGAGTGACCGCGAAGCCCGAAAACAGAAACTGGGTGGCGAAGTTTTGTGCGAAGTCTGGTAGACCTGCACCGAATCGGAATTACAACAATTATTTGATGAGTTAACAGAAATGTCTCGAATCGGCAATAAACCGGTTTCAATACTGGATGGTGTCAAGGTCAGCGTTGACGGCAACATGGTCAACGTTGAAGGCCCCAAAGGCAAATTGAGTTACAGCCATCGACCGGAAGTGAAAGTCGCCTTGAATGATAATCATCAATCATTGGTGGTTTCGCGTGATCGCAATGACGGCGAATCGCGGGCATTTCATGGACTGACCCGGGCTTTGATCAACAACATGATCGTCGGCGTTAAAGAGGGCTATGAGAAAAAACTGGAGCTGCATGGCGTAGGTTATGTGGCCAGTTTGCAGGGGGATACACTGTCGCTGCGTGTTGGATTCGCCAACGAAATAAAAAGGAAAGTTCCCCCGGAATTGGAAGTTTCGCTGCCCGATCAAACACATATTGTCATTAAAGGGTGCAGCAAACAACTGGTTGGCCAGTTTGCGGCTGAAGTTCGAGCCAGTCGAAAGCCGGAACCATACAAAGGGAAGGGAATCCGATACGCGGGCGAGTATATCAAGATCAAACCAGGAAAAGCGGCGTCCTGATCGAGCGCGGGCCGATGCTGATCGTGCCGCGCTTCCGGAAATCGAAGATTGGGTAAACGGGTGGAATCATGAAGAAATCAAAAGCTTTGAATTTGCAGCGATGGCGGCGTACAAATCGCGTTCGAAAGAAAGTGCGCGGTTCAGCGGACCGTCCGAGGCTGAATGTCTATCGCAGCAACAAACATATCTATTGCCAATTGATCGATGACGAAGCAGGCAAGACAATCGTCTCGGCCAGCACCCGCGACAAGGAAGTTTCTGGCGAAATCAAGTTCGGCGGCAACGTCGACGCCGCAAAACAGATCGGCTTGGCGATTGCGGAAAAAGCAAAATCGTCAGGTATCAAACAGGTCCGTTTTGATCGCGGCAGATACAACTATCACGGTCGAGTCGCTGAAATTGCCAGCGCCGCCCGTGAAGGCGGTTTGGAATTTTAGCAGTACACATTTGAATAATCCGATACAAAACCAGAACTGAAAATCATGGCAGCAAAACCGAAACAGGAATCAGAAAATACCTCAGGACTGATTGAAAGAACCGTCAAAATCAAGCGTGTTGCAGCCGTGGTCAAGGGTGGACGGCGGTTCAGTTTCGCTGCAATGGTGGTCGTTGGTGATGGTAAAGGGAAAGTCGGTTGTGGTTACGGCAAAGCGAACGAAGTACCGCCCAGTGTTGAGAAAGCCAACAAGCACGCCATGCGTACCATGATCGGAGTGCCGATTGTCGATGATTCGATTCCGCATCGTGTGCGTGGCCGGTATGGGGCGGCGAAAGTCGTCTTGCTACCCGCCGGACAGGGGACCGGGATCATTGCCGGTTCGGCCGTACGAGCGGTTTGTGAAGCCGCCGGCTTGAAAAACATATTGACCAAAAGTTTTGGCAGCAACAATCCGGTTACGCTGGTCAAAGCGACGATTGACGCGCTCAGCCAGTTGCGAACCGCAGCGGATGTGCAGCGATTGCGAGGAGTTGAACTGTGAATATTGACGATGTAAATCAAGGCATCACTAAACATAAGAATCGCAAACGACTGGGACGAGGTATCGGCTCAGGGCTGGGCAAGACTGCGGGTCGGGGTCATAAGGGCCAGCATTCCCGACGAGGTTCTTCGCAGCAGATTGTTTTTCAGGGTGGTGCAATGCCCCTGTTTCGTCGCATTCCCAAACGGGGTTTCAATAACAAGTTTGCCAAGCAGATCGGCGAAGTCAACGTTGGCGACCTGGATAAAAACTTCGATGCGGGCGAAGCGGTCACCCCGGAATCGTTGCGGGACAAGGACTTGGCGAAATACCGATTCGACGTTTTGAAAATCCTTGGCAATGGTGAGTTGACCAAGAAGCTGACGATTTCCGCCCATCGGTTCAGCAAATCGGCCAGGGAAAAAATCGAAAAAGCGGGGGGCGAAATTGTCGAATTGCCCGGCGCGAAAGCGATCCCCAAAAATAAACAGAAGATCAAACCGAAGGCCAAACAGAAGACTAGATCAAAATAGAGTTTAATCAGACTGTTCGGGACGTAATTCCATGCTGGAAAAACTGCGAATCATTTTCACGATTCCGGAACTTCGTCAAAAGATTTTTTTGACCCTGTTCCTGCTCGCCATCTATCGGGTTGGCTGGCAGATTCCCCTGCCGATGGTGGATCAGGAGCAGATGAGCCAGTTCACCAAGAATGCAGCCGGCAGTACAGTCGGCGATTTCATGGCTCGTGTTTCCGTATTCAGTGCCAGCCAGTTGAATCAGGCCACGATTTTCGGTTTGGGGATCATGCCCTATATTTCGGCATCGATTATCCTGCAGCTGTTGGGAACCGTCTACAAACCGCTGGAGGAATTGAAAAAGGAAGGCGAAGCGGGGCGAAAAAAAATCAACGAGTACACCCGCTATTTGACCGTGGTGCTGTGTCTCATTCAAAGTGCCGGATTCCTGTGGCTCTTTATCATGCAGCAGGGGATGGTTGCTGAAGATTTCATGACCAACGGCAGACTTGGTTTCGGCTGGCAGTTGACCGCGATCATGATCATG
>JBGSXT010000733.1:0-2591 GCA_041751295.1 Mariniblastus sp. | reverse complement strand
GCCGAGCCGCAGGCCAGGACTCCCGGCCTGTCTTTGTTGGCTCGTATTCACCCGCAGCCAAAGCCCATTTTGACTCGCGGGCTTGTACCTTTTCCATGAACGCATCGGGGGGGAATCATGCGCCACACTTATATCGTCAGCTATGACATCGCCAACCCGAACATCGCCAACCCGACCGGTCTCGGAGAAACCGGCTACGACGTGCTTTCTTCCCGGAAGCGGATGTTCCAGGGGCGGGCGTCGAAGTAGTGGATGCCCATTGATCGGAGACTTGCCAGGATTGATTGAACCGTCGGCCACTGAGCGGGCTCGAACAGTTCGGCAGTCGCATCTTCCCAATCGGCCAGGACTTCCGCAGAAAAATCAGGCGGGTGGTCGACATACGACTTGGCAAAATCAATTACACTGGGCGGAAAGACGATTGTCATCTCGATCACTTTTCGGGTATCATCGCATTGGACCAACTGAGGAACTGAAAAACCGCAGATTTCGGAAATCTCGCGGGTTTGCAGTCGCAGGTAAGCTGCTTTTTCGCGAACGTATGAATCGTCCCTTTCGAGAACCTTGAGGGCAGTCTTGCGGTTTGTGGACCAGACAGCTCCGTCATTTCCGTCACCAAGCAATGCGATGATGACGAGCCCGTTTACCTCACAGTAATCGTTGGCGATAGGATGTAACTCGTGCCTTAAATTTGACATGGCTTGTATGGAACTATCAAACGGACATTCGTCGCAGATTCGCGGGTGGCTGATTGTGGCCAATGATCGCTTTGAACTTTCGCAAGTCGGACCAGACAGTTGTATCCTGCGTGCCCAGGCTTTGGTACCGGCAGGAGTGGCACAAGTGACCATCGATGTTGATGGGCGATCCACGACAAGTGCTGTTTGCATTTGTAATAAGACTTCCGGGCCTTCGCGATTGGTGAACTTTGAACCGGTCGACGAAACCTGTTCGCTTGCCGAAGATCAGGCGTAGGCATGGCAATCGGCATCAATCCGTTGCCTGACGGCCACCTCTATCTGGCCGCCTTTGTTCGGTGGCGATCGAGCCAGTGAGTTCATGGACATTTTCAATAGTGATCGCTTCAGCCAACAGGAATGCGTTGCCGACTTCCATAAACTGTTTCCGCAGGGTTTCGCCGGCGAGGATGTGATTGCCGAAATTGCGCCCGAGGGCTGGCCTCGCTCGCCGATGGTCGCTATTTTTCATCCGTCGCTCGAACAGGTTTTTCAAGAGGCGGTCGAGTCGCATCAGAATCTTCAAAGATTGCGGTTGCTTGGCGATCGGCAAGTCGATGGGAAGGAGGACGTCGAGCCGCCGACGATCGAACAGGTGCGCGAGCGATTCCAGGAAACTCCGGTCGATACACTGCGTGAAGTGGCCGAGTTGGCAGGCAGATGCGTGTGGGATATCTTCTCAGACAATCACGACGTGAGGGGTGCGGATCAACGCGTGATGGATATCGGTTCCTTTCGGGGGGCCGGAGGATTCATTGCCGACGAGTTGAATCAGCAGCTCGGAGAGTGCCGTTACGACTATATGGATTTCTTCATGGGGACTTCGTGGATCACATGTCGCGCCGACGATTCGGTCGTTTACGAAATGATCTTCAGGCGACTGAAACGCAGAGGACTCGATTGGAACTACTCTTTTCCCAAGCTGCTGCTCATTGACCTTCAACCACTTCGCGACTCGATCGAGTCGGGACACGAGCCCCGGTGGTCAGACTATTCTCCGGAACTTGCGCTCGCTCGAGAGCGGGACGAGCAGAAACGTCAACAACGACTGGCGGAAACACGGAGAAGAATGGACGAAGATCACGTCGGATTCGTGGCGGAGGCTCGATCTGGCCCGCCGCCTCGAATTGTCGCAG
Organism: Mariniblastus sp.; assembly: GCA_041751295.1. GTDB lineage: Bacteria > Planctomycetota > Planctomycetia > Pirellulales > Pirellulaceae > Mariniblastus. Next base: position 718 of record JBGSXT010000733.1, on the reverse strand, counting down.
CGTACCAGAATGTGTATGGTCATCCGCCACGCGGCTGGCCACCGACTACTTCGTGACTCTCGCCCCTTTAATCCCAATACCGTTCAATGAAGATGTTCGTCACGTAGGCGAGTCTGTCCCAGACTCGCGTATTGCCCGGCAAATGCCAAGGAATCAGTCTCGGAGAGACTGACCTACTTGTTTCGTTGAGCGGTATTGCCTTTAATCCTTTGCCCCTGAGACACTCTGTTCTTTGACCAATTTGGTGTCCCAAAAGGGGTCTGACCCTTTGGAGGGCAAGCTGATTTGTATTGATTTTTGTCTTGCCCGGAGAGGGTCAGACCCCTTTTGGGACAACGTTCTTTTGATTGCGCATTTCCCCAAAAACGAATAGCGTACTTGTATTCGCCAGAGGTCTGTTTGTTGGAATCGTGGGACCCGGGCAGAAGACCTGTTTCAGTAGTCCTCGTTCACCTGGGCGGCTTTCCAGAGCTCAGCGTATTTGTCGCGCACATAGGGATTGAGTGACTCGGCGTATTCTGGTGTCAACTGATTGGCGCGGATCAGCTGAATGACGTCGGCCAAGTCCTGCAAGCGATGTGCGGCGGTCATTCCGCTGGCCAGTTTCAGTTCGATCAGCGTTTTCAGCGTCACATAGGGGAGCCCTTCACCGAGAATCTCGCTGGCCGATTCCGGTGGCGGGAACGAGATCGGCTTAGCCAGACCGTCGCCAGGATAA
>JBGSXT010000732.1:0-1718 GCA_041751295.1 Mariniblastus sp. | reverse complement strand
GTTGCTGGTACTGGCAATGTTGCTGCTGATCGGACCAGGCTTGATCGCGTTTTTCATTTACACGGCTGCCAATGAACAGCCAGTTACCGCGCTGCACATCGTCAGCCTGGTATCAGGAATTCTGCTGTTAATTCTCAGTCTGGTTTTGACCGGCGGTTTCTTTACGCTGCAACCCAATTCAGCCCGAGTTCTGATTCTGTTCGGCAAATACGTCGGAACCGAACGGAATAGTGGGTTTCATTGGACGAATCCGTTTAATTCCAAACCCCATCTCTCGCTTCGTTTACGAAATTTCCATACTCCAAAAATCAAGGTTAATGACAAGGGTGGCAATCCGATCGAGATCGCAGCGGTGATGGTTTGGCGCGTCAGCGATACGGGCCAGGCAAGTTTCGATGTTGATAATTTCGAAGAGTACGTGCATGCGCAGAGTGAAGCGGCACTTCGACAGTTGGCCAACAACTATTCGTACGATAACGGCATCGAAGGGGAAACAACACTGCGATGTGGTGTTGACGAAGTTTCCAACGCGCTGCAGGAGGCCGTTCAGGCGCGATTGATGAAGGCCGGTGTTGAAGTTGAAGAAACAAGGATCTCCCACCTCGCCTACGCGCCGGAAATTGCCGGTGTGATGCTCAAGCGCCAACAGGCGGACGCGATCATCGCTGCCCGACAGCGGATTGTTTACGGAGCCGTTTCAATGGTTGAACTGGCATTGACGGAACTTGAAAAAGGAGGGGTCGTTCACCTTGATGAAGAGCGCAAAGCGGGCATGGTCAGCAATCTGTTGGTGGTGCTTTGCAGTGAATCCGATGCCCAACCGGTAATCAATACCGGCTCGCTATATAACTGAACGATGCCGCCCGCATCGTCGAATTCGACGATGCTTTTTTCCCATCGCTCGATTGGCAAAACGTCATGTCTGAGAAACGCAAATCCATTCCGCTTCGCATTTCGACCGAACTGTATGACCAACTCCGCCGCTGGTCCGAAGAGGAAATGCGCAGCGTCAATGCGCAAATCGAATACCTGCTGCGCGACGCGGTCAACCGGCGAAAGAAATCCAGGAGCGATCCAAACCGGGAAAGGAAAACATGAATGGATATCACGGCAAGGTCCTTCGTTTCCATGTAACCATTCACGCAGTCGAGGTCCGACCTAGTTTTCGACCATGCATAACATGATTCTGCTCATCCACCCGGTCGCCGAAAAAATACAGTCCATTTTCTTCCGTGGCACAGGCTGCCAGCCTGTAAATTGGAGACCAAAAGCTGGAAGCTTATGCCAAATTATTTTTCACTACTTGTTTACTCAGTCGCCCCGTTTTCGCGGTGTCGAAACCGGATTGCCAGCCCGATCATCAGCAGCCCAGCGGCTCCGACCGTCTGCGGTACCCAACAGATGAAGATCGCCATGATGATCCGATCGAATTCCATGTCTACGCTGTGCCCCACGTAAACCGCAAATCCGATTATCAGAATTGTGCAGGGAACCAGCAGCGCGACGCGGTGCTCCCAGGAAATTCCGGCTGGGCTCATCGCCACCAGAATCAGAAACAAAGGGCCCAACAAATAGATCGCCGCTAACAACTCCGGTCGAGGTTCAGTCCCAGCCCGTGCCATGGCGGCAACCACAGCGGCGACTGCTGTCACGACCAACAGGCCCCGGAGCGAAAACTGCAGCCGGTTGGCAGAACGGGTTTTGTTTTCCGACTGGAT
>JBGSXT010000731.1:0-6077 GCA_041751295.1 Mariniblastus sp. | reverse complement strand
GCAAACGATCGCCCTGACGGCGACGGCCACCAGTCTGGTCCAGGAGGATATCTGCAAAGTCCTGGGCTTTGACCAGGCTGAGACTTTCGTTTCCGGATTCGCCAGAGATAACCTGTCGCTGAATGTTGAATCGACGTCCAGCAACAGCGACCGCGACCGGCGATTGATTGAATTCCTCAACCGGAATCCGGGTGCAGGTATCATTTACGCATCAACGAGAAAAAACTGTGAACACGTCGTCGAATTGCTGCAGGACGAAATACAGCGGCCGATCGAATTTTATCACGCGGGGCTGACCCCTGAACGACGACGGCAGGTGCAGGATGAATTCATGTCTGGCAGGGTCCCGATTGTGGTTGCCACCAACGCGTTTGGCATGGGCATCGATAAAGCCGATTTGCGATTCGTTGTGCATTACAATCTGCCCGGCAGTATCGAAGCCTACTATCAGGAAGCAGGCCGCGCAGGGCGAGACGGCCAGCCATCCAATTGTCTGTTGTTTTATGCTTACCAGGATCGATTTATCCAGCAGTTCTTCATCGAGAATTCCTATCCGTCGCGGGACGTGGTGAAACAGGTTTACAATTACCTGTTGGGGATCGACGCCCAGCCTATCGAGTTGACGTTGCTGGAAGTGAAAGACGAATTGGGACTGGCGGTCGGAACGGAAGCGATTTCGACGTGCGAGAATCTGCTGGAAAGGGCCGGTGCTCTGGAACGACTCGATTCGAAAGAGAACATGGCCGCGATCAAAATTGACTCCGATTTGCCATCGCTGGTTGATTTGTTGCCACGTGAATCGAAAACTCAGCGGAAAGTATTATTCGCGTTGGAAAAAAGGGTTGGAACATTGAGAGGAGAGCGGATTTATTTTCTCCCCAAACAGCTGGCGAAGGACCTCGACATGCGGTGGGAGTCGGTCAATCGGGCGATTCGCCAATTGAATCGGCTGGATGCGATTGATTATGTGCCCCCATTTCGCGGACGGGCATTGCATTTGCTGTGTCGAGACAAACGATTTGAGCAATTGGAGATTGACTTTCAGGAACTTGAACGGCGCAAGCAGGCGGAATATCAGAAACTCGAACGCATGATTCAATTGGCGACCACGCCGCTGTGCCGCCAGTTGGAGATTTTGAAGTATTTTGGCGACCCGGACCAGAGAATCTGTCAACGCTGCGACAACTGCGAAAGCAGGTCGGGGCAAAAATCACAATCTGCCCTTGAACCGCGAGTTCACGACGCCTGTTTGTATGCCATCCAGGTGGCGCTCAGTGGTGCCGCCCGCACCCATGGTCGAATCGGTAAAACGTTGATCGCCCAAATGCTGACAGGTTCGACGTCGAAAAAAGTCCAAGGCTTGGGGCTGCATCGCTTGAGTACTTTCGGATTGCTCACTCCTCTTCGACAGAATGACGCTGTTGAGTTACTGGATTGGCTGATTGATAACGGATTTCTGAAACAGCTGGAAACGACAAAATTTCGACCGGTCATCCAATTGTCGGATACAGGCAAGTCGCTGATGTCCGGTTCATTGACCAGTGATTTTCTCAATCGGATGCAGCCGGGTTTAATCGACTCGCTTTCTGCAAGTCTGCAAGGCAAGTCGCCGAAATTGGCCGACGGAGGCAGCGGCACGGAAGGTGAAACTGGCCGTGATTCGACTGGTAATCGGCAGCCGACAATAGCTGTCGACACCGCAGTTGTTGTCGCGGACACCGGGACTGATTCAAAACTGGCGGACGATGCAAACATCCGGCGGCGCGTCGACTTGCCTCAACCGGGAACGATGAAGCCCTCATGGTATTGGACATGGAAATTGTTCAATGACGGGTTCAGCGCCGACCAGGTGCAACAGGTCCGCCAAATCGACACTTCGACGCTCTCCGAACATCTCCTGCTGGCTGCCGAAAATCGCATGCAGTCCAAGCCAACTTGGTTATTGACTACCGACCAAGTCAATTTGTTGCAGCAGTTTATTGACCAAAATCAGGGTGCAGACAAAACGAAGTTGATATCCAGGTTGCCGAATCCGTTGACGACGCAACAATTGATGTACTATTTGAACGCCACAGGCTGATCCGGTTCCGCGACACCGCTGTCCCAATCTCGGCATCATTCAGGTTATTCCAGCAGCACCCCGGCGGTCGAACTTATTGGGATTGAATCAACATGGTAAAATCCCCCACAACGATCTGACATGGACCCGCTTCGCAAAATCGGTGGAAATTGAATAGAATACGGCGGTGGCCGATTTGCATCTTGCGAACATTAAACTGGGCCAGTTAGGCCCGACCTTCAGGATAAATGATGGAAAATAATCATAAGGATGGCAAAACCCGGGCGGATGGCGAAGCGCGACCTGCTCGAGGAATCAATTTCTGGATTATGGTCTTTGTCATTGCGGCCCTGATCGCATGGATGGTTTTTGGCCTCAGCAACCTGGATTACTCGACGATTTCGTATAGTTACCTTAGCAATCTTGTTAGCGGAAAGGACTACTACGGCAAGTCGATCGTTGATGAAAGTGGCAAGGATTTGGGGAATCCGATCGAAACGATTGAGTTCGTCGAGCAGGGTGCCTACGGGACGTTTCTTGAGAATCGAATTCCAGCTGCCGAACCGAAACGAAAATCCGACGGCAGCATCGATGCCGAAGCAAAACCTGGCGAATTAAAGAAAAAATTCTACGTCGGATTGGATGAAAAATCGAAGGAACAGCTTCTCGAACAGCTGAAAGATGCAGGGGTCAAGAGCATCTCGTTTCCACAGACCGGCAATCTGTTGAATTACTACCTTGGCCTGTTCATTTTGATCTCGCTCGGACTGCTGATGTTGATGTTTTTGTCGTTGCGTCGAGCACAGAATCAGATGATGGGCGGGACCGGGTTTTTATCCAACTTTTCCCGCAGCCCGGCCAAGAAGTATGAAGCCAGCGGACAGCCAATTACGTTTTCCGACGTGGCAGGATTGGAAGGCGTGAAACGGGACCTGCTGGAGATCGTTGAATTCCTGCGTGATCCCGCCAAGTTCCAGAAGCTTGGAGGCCGTGTGCCCAAAGGGGTCTTGCTGGTCGGTCCGCCAGGGACAGGGAAAACGCTGCTGGCCCGAGCGGTCGCTGGCGAGGCGGAAGTGCCGTACTTCAGTGTCAACGGCAGCGAGTTCATTCAAATGTTCGTGGGCGTCGGAGCCAGTCGGGTGCGCGACCTGTTCGCCTCGGCAAAAAGCCAGTCTCCAGCCATCATTTTTATTGACGAAATCGACGCGGTCGGACGCCAGCGTGGAGCAGGTCTGGGAGGTGGGCACGACGAACGCGAGCAGACGCTGAATCAGATTTTGGGAGAAATGGATGGCTTTCAGTCAAATGAGTCGGTCATCATTCTTGCTGCGACCAACCGACCGGACATTTTGGATCCGGCACTGTTGCGACCCGGGCGTTTTGATCGACACGTTGCCGTCAGTCGTCCGACGATGGCTGGTCGCGAGGCCATCTTTAAAGTCCACGTTCGAAATGTTCCGTTGGCGGATGATGTTGATTTGCGCACGATGGCTCAGGCTACAGCCGGCATGACTGGCGCCGATATTCAGAACCTTGTCAACGAGGCCGCCTTGTGGGCGGCCAGGCACGATAAATCCAAGGTTGAGATGGCCGATTTCTATTACGCCCACGACAAAGTTCTGATGGGTGCAAAACGGGAAGAGATTTTAACCGCCAAAGAAAAGGAACGGACGGCATGGCATGAAGCAGGACACACGCTGGCAGCCTGGAATCTGCCCGGTGCCAGTCCGGTTCATAAAGTAACCATCATTCCGCGGGGTCGAGCGCTGGGCGTGACCCACATGGTTCCCGACGAAGATCGCATGAACATGTCAGAAAATGAGATTCACGACAATTTGGTCGTGCTGTTGGCTGGCCGCGCGGCGGAACGGCTGATTTATGACGAACTCACCGTCGGTGCCGAAAACGATTTGGAGCGGGCGACTTCAATGGCGCGGCGGATGGTCACGCATTGGGGTATGAGCAAAAAACTCGGCCCCGTCAGTTACAAGATGTCGGACGATGACCCGTTTCTCGGGCGCGAAATCCATCAGAATCGCCATTTCAGCGAACACACGATGGAAACGATTGACGAAGAGGTCCTGCGGATCCTGCACAATGCTGCCGAAAGTGCCTTGCAGTTGCTGCGATCGAAACGTGATGATCTTGGCAAAATTGCCGAAGGGCTGCTGGAGAAAGAAGAACTCGATCGCCATGAAATCAAACAGCTGATTGGAAAGTCGGTGCATAAGGAACTGTCGCTTGCAGCCGAATCAAAAGTGGAAAACGCAAATAGCAAGAACGACGCTGGTTCGGGCCTGGCAGTCAAATCAGAAAAAGGCAGAAACAAAAATAACGGCTCGATCGCGGAAACTGGCGACAACCAATCACCGAACAGTCCTTTGCCGGTGGATAGCGAATCGGCCGAAGCTGATTAGTGGCTGAACCAACGGCAAACGGCATTTCATGGACTTAGATGGGTTGATTTGATGAATACAAGTTTGGCCAATCGGCGCGCGATCGTCTGTGGCAGCAGTCAGGGCATCGGTCGGGCGATTGCCATCGAGTTGTCGCTGTTGGGTTCGAGCGTCACTGTAATGGCGCGCCATCCGGAGCGGCTGGAATCGGTCGTTTCGGAATTGGAAACACAACCCGGCCAGCGCCATACCATGATTGTCGCTGATTTTTCCGACCCAAAACAGGTGCGACAGGGTATCCAGCAGTTCGTAGATGATGGAAACCATGCCGACGTATTAATCAACAATACGGGAGGACCGGCGGGTGGTCCGGCTCTGGAGGCAGATATAAAAGCGTTCATGGCGGCGTTCGAAAGCCATCTGATCTGCAACCAGATTCTGATTCAGTCGCTGGTCCCTGGCATGAAGAAAACCGGCTATGGCAGAGTCATCAATATCATTTCGACGTCGGTTAAACAGCCGATCAAGGGACTGGGCGTTTCCAATACGATTCGCGGCGCGGTTGCCAGCTGGTCCAAAACGCTGGCGACTGAACTTGGCCCGTTTGGAATTACCGTCAACAATATACTGCCGGGCATGACGCGCACGACGAGACTGGATTCAATCATCGCCAGCCGTGCTGAAAAATCAGGCCTGTCGATTGCGGAGGTAACCCGCCAGATGGAGGAAGAAATCCCACTTGGCCGCATCGCTGATGCCAGTGAGATCGCCGCCGCAGCTGCATTTCTCGCCACACCTGCCGCGAGTTACATCAATGGAATCAATTTGCCGGTCGATGGAGGCCGAACCGGATGCCTCTGATTCAAATTCAGAACTACATTGGCGGCCAACTGGTCAACCCGATCAGCGATTCATGGCTCGACAATTATGAACCGGCGACCGGACAAGTCTATTCGCAAGTTCCAGATTCAAACGCTGCGGATGTCGATCAGGCCGTGACAGCGGCATTAGCTGCCCAGCCGCATTGGGGCCAATTGAGCGCCGATGATCGTGCCCAGGCGCTGTTCAAGCTTGCCGATGTGATTGACGATCATCTGGAAGAACTGGCACAGTTGGAATCACGGGACAACGGCAAGCCCGAGTCGCTGGCGCGCGGTGTCGACATCCCTCGCTGCTCAAAAAACCTGCGACATTTCGCGGCGACGGTTATCGGTCAGTCATCGGAATCCCACGCCATGCCAGACGCCATCAATTACACCTTGCGCCAGCCACTGGGAGTGGTCGGCGTGATCAGTCCCTGGAATCTGCCACTCTATCTGTTCACATGGAAGATCGCGCCGGCACTGGCGACAGGGAATTGCGTGATCGGTAAACCGTCGGAAATTACACCGATGACTGCGTATCGATTTTCGCAGATTTGCCAACAGGCCGGGTTTCCGGCTGGTGTACTGAACATCGTACACGGCAGCGGTGCTCGAACGGGAAATGCGATTTTGGAACATCCGCAAATCAAGGCGATTTCGTTTACCGGCGGAACCGCAACGGGCCGCCATGTTGCCGGAGTGGTGGCGTCAAAATTCAAAAAACTTTCGCTTGAATTGGGTGGCAAAAATCCGAATTTG
>JBGSXT010000730.1:0-13788 GCA_041751295.1 Mariniblastus sp. | reverse complement strand
ACAGTTGTCCCCAACTGTTCTACTCTGGTAAATGTTGCGAAACAGTTGGGGACAACTGTTCTACTCTGGAAATTTTTCACCTGCCTCCCGCGTTATCGAACAGGAATCGCCCAGAACCAAGCAAATTTCTCCAGCACGGGGGTCGCCAGATGTTCCCCCAGTTTGCGATAACTCTCCCATTGGGCTTCGTCGAAGAACTGGTCACCCGTCGATTCGTTCGGGAAGTCCGGATTGACGCTATGGAAATGCCTGACATCAATTGGATCGTCACTAGTCCGTTTGGATTTCAAAAGGAGGATCACCGATTTTCGTTGCGGGTCGTTGTCGTATTCTACGTAACACAATGCGGCATGGAACGGACTGGGTTTTCCAGCGTCTTCAGGCCTCAGGTCGTTTAGTGCGCCCACTCTTCCGACCAGGCCCGAAGGCACGTTGGCAGCAATCTCGGTAGGTGTGAACGAACGAATTGATGCTCCAAAATCGATGCGGCACTTGCGCACGAGTTCGGCGAACACTTCGTATTCGAAAGTGGGATCGGCGCTGCCATCACACAGAATGATGCGCGGAATCCTGCGGCGAATCAGCTCGTAGGCTCCCGAATTCTCAAAGTACCCGCCATCCGAGATGTGCCAGAACCGCTCTTCGGGGCCGGGATACCGCGCAATCCATACATACAGCAACAGCGACTGCACATTGAAGACCCGCGGGACCAGGTACAGCAGTCGACGCATGAAAGAAAGGTCGGGGAAACCAAACCTCGAAGAATGCGGAATGCCACTGTCCCACCAGTGCCCAGTTCGCAAATTCACCATCCCCATCAACAAAGAAGTTCCAAGATTCGTTTTTCGCCCGCGCCCCGGATCGATCGCTGCACCGGAAATTCCAATCCACTGGCGCAATGAAAGCATCTCGGCCAGGTCGGCCGGGTTGCCGTTTTGATCGACCAGCGGATGCGGCATTCCTGGCGAGCGTCCCAGCGGAACCAAACGGGACGGAACCTTTTTTGCATCGGCTGGAAGAGCCGAAAGGGTGGTGCTCGATTCCCACCGACTGTGGGCATGTTCTCCGACACTCATCGCCAGGCAGCTGACGGCGATGTTGTCACCTTTCCGGTCACGCTTGCGAAGACCTGAACCGGAATCCACAGTCTGATTGACCATGACGTTGATCAGATGCAATGGTCCAGACGCTTCGTGCGGGCGATAGTCCATCAACGAGGCCACATCGTCACCTGGAATCACTTCCGTAACATTCATACCCGACGGGCTGCGCCTGGTTGGATTGGACGCGCCGAGATAGGCGCGCGCCAATCGTGCCGAATAGGTCTGGGCCAGCGACGAGCGGTTGGCGAACGAAAGCGCCGAGGGGCTGGCCAGGATCAGCGTAACCACGCCCGCAAAAACGGTCACGGCTATCCCTCTCCACAGCCACTCGCCCCCTCCGAATACCGAGTGTGCCGCAAAAGAGTAAAACACGAGCGGCAGCACGAACAACGCCAGCGCCATCGCTCCTGCCGCCATATCACGAAACAGCAACCGGCGCAGCGTACTTGTCTGCCCGGAATTTTTCGCGGCCAGCCAATTCGCCAGCATTCTGGCCAATGGAACCAAAGCCGCAATGATGGCGGCCAGTGTCGCAAACGCTTGGGCGTAGCTGCGGTTGCCGATCAGATTTTGCTGGATTGCATGACCCGTCGAATCAACCAACGCAAAAACCAGGGCAACGCCCGTGAGTGCCAGCGCCAAACCAAGATCATAAGTCAGGTAGTTTCGCGTCCTCAATCGCTGTGTCTCAACACCGCCTGATCCAACCGCAGCTTCGCGAACACCTCCGCGCGCCCAGGCCATTTCTACATGCGCAAACGAACTTAACATCGCCAGCGCCAGGATCAACATCTCCAACACCAGCCCTGTTGCAACACCCACTAACAGCAGCATGCCGGAAATCAGAAACAGCAGGGCCAGCGGTATGCCCTTGTACGATTCATGCCGGTCCTGCGAAACGATCCAGTATCCGATGATGCGCGGCAGGACAATGAACAGAAAAAGTATTTCAACCAGAACAAACCACGGGCTCAGAAATACGCTTAATGATCCCAGCGATGACTTAAGCCAATGTCCAATTGGAAAACTGCTGCCGGGAATCACCAGCGAGGTTCCGGCCAGCAATCGGTCGAACAAACCATAACGAATGCAGTTCGCCAACCCGAAGATCGCAAAAATCGCCATTCCGATCACAAACTGTACGCTCAGAAGATTGCGAAAGAAGATCGCAAAATTAAGCCGACCATCACCGTTTCCCTGGGGCGCGATGTAGTTGCCATGTTTTCGCAACCAGTCGATCGTCGGCGAATGGGAATCCGAAAACTCCTGTTCCACCTGGTCGGCGGGCGGGATCGGTTGTGGATTCAGGTTATTGTTGGCCAGTCGCAATCGATCAAACAGACGACCGAGACATCCGCCGATGTAACCACCGCCAGAAACCGTGGACATGATGTCGATCCGCCGAATCAAACTGACCCGGGCCATCGACTGCAGCACTCCCAGACAAAAGGTTGCACTGCGAATGCCCCCTCCGGACAACGCCAGACCGGTCACTGATTCATTCCACTCTCCGTTTTCGTCCAGCGGTTCCGGCAATTTGTTCCCGGCCGCATCAATTAGTTTTCGCCGAAGCTTCAGTGCATCGACTTCCAGCGCGCGGAGTTCCGCAGGATAAACCGGGTTGGTCGGAGCGTTCGAATTGGCATCGGTCAGAATTTCATGGGCCGCTTTTTCACTGGCCATATAGATGTTGGCGACAATAAAATAACCTGGGATTTTTGGAAAAATCGATGCATCGACGACGCGCAGGCCCTGAACGTTGCGAACCCTGAAACGGCTGTCGAGTACCGCCATCGAATCACCGTCGCGCCCCATCCGGCAAGTGCCGCAGGCATGATGGCCCCACGCTTCGCTCCGAATCCAGTTCCTGATCTGGTCATCGCTGGCCACGGGCGTTCCAGGATGAACCTCCGAATCCACATGTTTTTTCGCATGTCCGAGTATTTCGCGCACGAAATGGACCCCTGCGACCAGCGCGTTCAAATCCGGGTCATACACACTCCTGTTCAGTCGTTTCTGCCAGGCGGCCAATACTTCGCCAGGCTGTTGCGGGCTGGTGCGAAAATAATTGAAATTGATTTCAGGCGTATCGCTGGGATCAAGACTGCGCAATCGCACGGTCCCGTTGTTGTTCTGCGAGTGGGACTTCAGGATGACCCAGGTGAACTGGTTGCGAATTCCCTGGAAATCCGAGTAACCGATCTTGTAGCCCTTGAACGGAAATGGCAATCCAAACATGAACAGGTCGGGTTGTGTCAAGTCGGGCCGGGATCGTTTGAAAATACCCAGTACTGCGCCGTTACTTGAATACAGCCCCCGCCCGGTTTCACGCCATTGACGAAGGTGAGGATCGGGCTGATCGAAGTTTTCAGGGGGTTGGAAAGTTGCTCCTTCTAGAAGTGAAAAATCCTGTTTCATGTTGGCGACCACTGAGACTTCGTAACGGTCCTGCAGGTTCTTACCGACGCCGGGTAATTCGACTCGGCATACAAGCTGGTCTTTTTTGCCCAATCCGGCATTCAGCCTGGCAAACTCATCAGGGTCGCCAATGCCAGACAGCATCAATAGCTGAGGCGTATTGAACGTCCCGGCACAAAGGATGACTTCGCCACCCTGTTTGACAAGAATCTCTTCCATACTGTCGTCATCATCTGCCTGACCGACGCTGGCCCGATACAGATTCTTGCCAACCCGAACGTGGACTCCGATCGCTTGCGGATTCGGCTTGGCGTCGTTCAACAGGACTCTTTCCACCAGGCAATCAGTTCGAATGACAAGATTGTCCGAATGCGAGGCAAGCATCGAGATCAACAATTCACGGGGCCCGCTGCGCCGCCCCAACCGGACATTCGGCTCCTCGCGGTTCCGTTCGATCGTTGTCCGCTTTCCGCATACCGAAATGGGAATCAGTACAACTCCTTCGGGGCTGCGATTCAGAGTGTCGTAATGATTGGGATCGAGCGCTTGACTGATTTCGCCTTTGAGAAAACGCCGGATCAACGTCCAGGCCCGATCAAGCCCCGACAGTTTGGCCTGCCACAACGCCGCCTTGAGCATTCCGACCAACTGCCTGTCGCCAAGTCCCAACGAAATGTCGGCAACGCTGGTGTGCAACCAGCCCCCAAACCCGTGACGACCACTTGACCGGTCCGGATTGCGACCCAAAACCCACCAAAAAATGTCCTTCGAGAATTGCCAGAACCGTCGAATCGGGTTCGCCGATAGCCCTTGTGCAGGGGGCAAATAATTGTTGTTTTCCAGTTTCTGGAACCAGCCACGCATCCGGTTTCCGCGCCACGAATCATCTTGGACAAAATTGGCCAGTTCATCCCAATCGGCGTCCGAACCGGCAATGGTAATCATCGCATTGTGAATCGTGCAGCCGCCGACGCCCGTCGCTCGTGGATAGAAGATGCCTTGCCCAGCCGGGTCTCCGTCCGGGCCCGTTTCGTGATATTTGGGATCGGGTTTAACGTCGCCAGGCAATCTGTCGTAGTGTTGGACGAAATATTGCCATGACAACTCTTTGTGTTCGGTCGAGACGCCATGAAAAGCCGGCACGTCCGTGACTTCGTGGACAGGATCGTCCAGCGGCAACATCGGCCCCGCTTCCAAAACCAAAACGCGCTTTCCTTTCTCCGCCAGACGCGCGGCCAGTGGCGCGCCACCCGCCCCCGAACCCACGATGATGTAGTCGTAGGCCTCCTGCTGTTCGGATTTTTTTGTTTTGGCCATTTTGAGCATTCCGATAGTTTGTTTACTGTTGGTTGCCGACGCGCCCGATTAAAAGGTTTTCAAAAGTTCAATCAACGCATTTTTTTCCTCGTCGGTCATCGATTCGAACCACGGGAAATAGTGTCCACCATCCATCACAAAGTCGGGGCATTTGTTGACACTCAACAGCGCCGGCGCGATTTCATTCAGCATCACTTTTCGGGCGTCGTCGTCGCCAAGCTTTTGCGACTTGATCCGGGCCAGTCCGTCAATCGTGGCTGTCAATGCCGATTTGATAGTCTTGGGATCGGCCTCGGGATTGAAATTGGCCAACAGGTTGACTGGCGTTCCTTTCGGAATCGGCCCGATGCTCAAATCTCCCAATCGACCCTCGTCAAAACTGATGAAAAATCCAATTGCCAGCGCTGCGACGACTGATAGATAACCCACGATCCGGCGCCACACCTGTGTTATGCGGAATAACAGTACCGACAACCCGCCGGTGATCAGGCCGGCGATCAGGAGCCAGAATGGCTGAATTTGTTCCAGCCACGTTCCGGACGGAACCAACGACCAGGCAAGTGCCAAGACTGCTGCTGCGATCAAAAATCCATATCCGAGGTTTCGCATATGGTTCGGAGCCAGCGGCAACAGCAGGTTGAATCCGCAAATGACCAGGACTCCCACCGGCAACCAGATCGGGTAAATTTCGCCGAACCAGCCGAGAAAACCGACGGAATCGGATAACAGCCAGGCAACGGTCAACAGCGCCGCTGCCAGGAACATTCCGATGCTTGCCCACTGTCTGCGTTCATCGTTGGCGACACACAACACCAAAAACCCGGTCAGGAACAAAACCGCGCTCGGCAGCCAAAGCGGAAAAACTCCGTCCAGAAATCCCAGTCTCGATTTCAGTTCGGCGATCAGCGGCAACCGTCGGGCGATATTGGGCACGTATTTTCCCCGCACCACCAGTTTCGAATCCGCCGTCGTTCGCCAGATCAGTCCGTGATCATCGTTCAACCGTTTTGGCGTGGCACCGTTGTAGCAGGAACTTTCCCGTCGTTTCTCCGGCCACAACAATTTCCGCATCGCATCATCAAAGGCCAGCAATCGCCCGTCCACCGACGGATCGTTGTTGAACAATCCCAGACTGTTATTGTGAAGCAGAGGCGCTGTTGCCCAAATCGAAACCAGCGTCGGAACCCGATAATAGCCGACTCCGCCGCCGCCTGCTGCGGTAACCGGCTCGCCCCGTTCATTGGTGGGAACTCGGTGCCTCGGCGTGAACATCGACTGTGGCGAGTCGCGATCGTACGGATTGTAATATTCGATCGATCCGGGAGACGGCAGCCGGCGATAACTGTCGGAACTGAAATCCTGCCACATATGCCCATCGAGAGCGTTGGTTGCCATCGCGCGGCCCGCATTCGTTTTCACGAGATTGATCGGGATGCGATAATCAGACGACAAATAATTGTTTTGCCAGAAAGCTTCCACTTCGACAACTTTTTTGGCCCATTCCAGATATTTCGCGTCACGCAACCACTGTCCCGGATCATTTTCGAAAAACTCACCCTGGACAGCGGCGGCCTCCCGCGAACGTTTGCGGCGCGCGATCAGGTCAGCAAAATCGTCTTTCATTACCGCATCCAGTTCGGGATAGACGACGCTGCTTTCCGGCTGGATGCCGGAGTGGCAGACGATGCAATTTTTGGCAAACACAAGGCGACCAGGCTGGAGCGAATCGACGTTGACGTTTAGTGCCTGCATGACCATTTTCGTTGGGTTGGTCGCCTTTCCTGTGTATACCGGATCGGGTTTTGCAATCGATTGGCCCCACAATCGCTTATCCGCCTCATCCGTTGCCAACAGCGGCATCGCAGTTGAACCGACCAGGAAATAGTCCCGCATCGGGCCCACACGCAGCTTTGTGGCGTGCCAGTAAACCGAATTCTCTTCGCAATCCTTAATTCGAAATGGTTGTTGCGGCGTGAAACCGAGCAGCGGCTGATGCAATTGATTCCAGCGCTCGTAATAGCTGCCGATATTCAGATAGACACGGGCCAGTGCACCAAACGGGCCAATCGAATCGGAGCCGTCCAGCAGGACCCTGGGCGTCCGCCGCGGGTCGCCATTGGAGTCGGCGATTTCCGCTGCTGGCAACAGCTTGACAAGTTCGTCATACAGTTTCCCTGGAATGCGGTCCGGGGGAATGCTATAACCGGGCTGTTTCGTGCCGTCGTAACTTTGCTTGCCAGCCGCCTTGCCATAGTCCGAATTTCCACCAGTTTGATTGGCACGGATCGGCAGCGGGTCGGCCCAGATTGATGGCAGCCCGGAACTTGCGGAACCCTGATCTTCCTTCGGATTGTGAAACGACTGGATCGCCCGTTCCTTCAGTCGAAAGACCGCGTTCATCGTATTCGGATTATTGATGTTGTCCGACGCGATCAATGAAGTGTCGATCGTGCCCGGCGGCTGGCTGTCAAGCAGGTGATAGACGAAATCGTCTTCTTTGAGCAGATTTCCGAGTACCGCCCGCACGCGCAAATACTGTGCACCGATGTTGCCCGATATGTTTTCCCATTCGGGATTGGTCAAATCGCGCGGCGGGCTGAGCGGACTCCATGACGCATGACAGAACGCGCAGCTCATTCCGACCCGATAGGGCCGCACGAGTTGCGGGTCATTGTAGTAATCCGGATCGCGGTAGTATCGAGTTGCGTCCCACTTCTTTCGGGCCGTGTCATCAAATTTTGGATTGGGAAACAACCGCAATCCAACAACCCCGCTGGACAATCCGTAAATATCGGGCGGTGGAATAGCCCCGTACGGATCGTTACCCGCCGCGTCTTGCTGATTGCCGGTTGCAGTCGGCGATTGGTATCCGTTCGACAACCCTGTGACATAGGAGATGACCGAATCGTATGGAACCGGCTCGTATTTTCTGCCGGGATTCTCCGGGTCGTATTCGAGATGACGCTGGGATTTGTCGTTGCCAGTTGCCAGCTGACCGAAAGTCTTTGCGATATACGCCTGTCTCACGTCCCGCGTCAAACCATCCGCCGGCAGGTCCAGCCACAAACCGAATTGATCGGGTTCGCGGGCCTGCACCATATTGGGTTCGTTAATCAGTCCGCCAGTTTTGAATCGGGTGATTCGCTCACGTGAATCAACCACCTTCAACAGATCGATAAAGCCCAGATTGTCGTTGGCCAGCCAGTCCCAGAAGCCCTCGTTCCCGCCACACCAGATCATCCACGTATTTCGACCGAGGACTTCGTTGTTGGGGTAATCGTCGTGCAACTCGAGTGGTATGACTGGCGATGGTTCGCGAACAAGCACTTCCGCCTTTGTTTTGTTCTCAACGGCGCGCAGATCCAGCAGCTGATCCGGTTTCGACAGTGTGACGACGGGGTCCATGCCTTTGAAATAGTCGTCGATTTTCCTCGGATAGAAATATTCGAAAGCTGCCTGTTGATTGGACAGACCCTCCATTTCCGCGCGCAGCTTCGCTTCGTCCCTGGCAACCGGTATTTCGGGTTTTTGCTGCCGGTCGCATCCGGACATGATGGCGACCAGGTAACAGCCAATCGCTAGCGCATAGCGGTGCGGTGAATTCGATTCGGGCCTTGGGCAATTGGTCATCCGCAGGCTGTTTGATCGTCGTATCTGGACAAATTCTTTCAGTTTCTGCATTGGCTGAACTCTTATGCTGGCAAACGTTTTTTCTGAAAGGAAACAATCATTTCGTCATTGTTCTCAAGGTCCTGGACAGGCGGCTTGGCAACAATGTTTTCGCGCGGGAATCGCCGGTGCGGAAACTGCCCGAAGAATTGCTCGGACGAGCACCAGTTGCCAAAGCATTGGTTCTCCGTTGAGGTTTGCTCTTGCCAGCCGTCAACAGACTCCGCCGGAATGCCAGGTCCGTGACTGCGAGGTAGGCGATTTCTTCACCCACATTGCGCAGCGCGGCGTTCAATTCCTGTTCCTCAACTTGCAACATCGCCGACAGCATCACACGCAACTCGGACGGTTTCAAATCGGGCAGGACTTCCGCAATATCGTCGAACTGGTTGCGAACACGGGGCGCCACCGAAGCGGACAGCGCGCGAAGCCCACCCGACGGAACCGACGTCGGTAACGGCGCGGAAAGCAGACTGAACGCGTCCAGAATGCCAACCCCATGATTGGCGGTATCCCAGCCGACGGGTCGTTCAAAACCATGTCGCAACAGCGATTCCTTGAACACGGTTGCAATATTCTCCCGGCCAAATCGTTGAATCAGTTTGTCTCGCCCAAACCATGCCAGCCACATCGCAGCTGCACCAGCCGTGATCGCCGTTGAAAACGATGTCCCTGATCCGCGTTCGACCACAAATTGCCCGCTTGGCTTCGAAAGCGCACGCCAGACCGATTCTCCAGGCGCCGTGATATCAACGGCATTCCCCGACGCCGAGTCATCCCACAGTTCACGCCGGCAATTGCAGGCCGCCACCGCGATGACTTCGTCCAGCATCGCGGGATAGACCACGAACGGCCAGACGTTGCCCGCCGCGCTGACGATGATCAACCCTTTGGAAATCGCCTGCGTCACCGCCCGATCCAGGAATCGTGAATGGTACGGCCCACCCAGGCTGATCGAGATCACGTGAAAATCATTGTCAGCGGCGTATCGAATCGCTTCGGCCAGCCGGGCAAAAGAAAGCAACACGACATTGTTGGTAACCCGCAGCGGAACCAGCGAAGCGCGTGGGGCTGCTCCGGTCACAGCCAGCACGGCGGCATCTTCGACAGCGCTGATGATCACGCTTCCCGTTGACGTCCCGTGCCCTCCAGAGGGGCCCGTCAAGGGATCACGGGGGTCGCGAGCGCCAGTTTCAAAATCAAATCCTCGCGCAGCCAAAACCCTTGCGGTGTCAAAGTATTGTGGATGTTTCGTATAACCGGTATCTGGATGCCCAACGACGATCCCATTCCCCTGACTCGAACTACTGCCAGTTGACATCAGATCCCAAGCTTGGGGAATTCTGCACATCTGGAGCGCCCAATCGGCGTCTTGCGAACAGGCCAAATCGACATTGCCGCGTCCGGACGAAGCACTTGCCAGTGGCCGTTCAGCAAGCACGGCAGTTGATCCCTCCGTCGGCAAATAGACGGCAGGTTCGCAATCTTCGACATCACGCAGGTCGCGCAGCCGGTAGGCCAATTCAAACGATTTGGGTGTCGACAGACTTTTTGTTCCAGCCTTGGGCCGAACAGAAAAATCCCGGGACTCCACCCCCATCGGCTCGACAACCCAGTCCGCTGGCAAATGCTGGCGAACGATTTTCTTCGCCAACCTTTTTGCGATAACCTGATCCATGTCATTCGTGCCGACCCGCAAGACCAGTCCGTCAGAGCGGGCACACCCGCCCGGCGTTTCAGGCGTCGGATGACGTTTCGAAGTTTTTAAATCCGGCTTTCGTTTTGCCATTGCAATGCCTGACAGCGAATTCGGCTGCCCAAAACACAAAAAGGAACTAGTGGATCATTCGACCTCGAATCTCTCTATTACATTAACGTCGGGACCTGTCGCAATTACGACGGCCAAACATTGTGCGGTTGCCGCTCCGGCTCCGGGGTGCGTCAGGAAACTTCTTCGGCCACTGGCAAATTCATCGAAATCGAGAAATGCGATGCAGCCAATTCACGAAAGAAAGCCCGACAGTTTCCCACCCCGACCCGCGCAGAACACTGAGCGGCATTCTAAACATTCGTTCTGACACATACAATTATTCAAGCAAAAAAATCTGATACCCGACCCGTAATTGATGGTATGGTGTCCCTCGACAAAATGATCCTCCCGATCAGAAAGAAGTTCTCGACAAGGACCGCGTGTGCGTTGGGAAAACGCTTAAATCCGGTTTAGAAAATCCAACTGCTGGAATGCAGCGCGCATATCCGGTAAATTCAGAAGCTGAGGTGGGCGATTTGTCGAGAATCCAATTCGCTCGCGGAAAGGAGGAGACTGCCATTTGACTACGCGTAGTGGTGTGAAAACAGAACTGACAACTTTGTTTGCTGACGTTTGCGGCAGCACCGGAATCTACGAACAGCTCGGTGACGAGGCTGGCCGCAATCTTGTCGATGTGTGTGTGCAAAATTTGCGTGGCATTGCGGAACAGAATTCCGGGCGATTCGTCAAATCCAATGGAGACGACATCATGTGTACGTTCCCGCATCCCCAGCAGGCAGCCGATGCGGCCTGCGCCATGCAGCTGTACATCGACGATTTCGCCAAAAACGGTTCGACGGTTTCGATCTCCGTTCGAATTGGATTCCAACATGGGGTGGTGATGTATGAACCGGATGGCGATGTTCGAGGTGATTCAGTCAATGTCGCCGCGCGACTGGCTGATTACGCCAAAGCGGGGCAAATCGTCACCTCCGAAGAAACGGTCAGCCAAACTGTTTCGGCCAGTGCTTCCCGTCGACTGGAGCGAGTTCGGTTGAAAGGAAAATCTGAACCTGTTGTCATTTGCGAAATTTACTGGAAGCACGATTTTTCGATGACTGTTTTCGCGTCGGAATTTGCCGATGACGATGTCGACAACTTGAGACTCGTCATTCAACTTGGCGAACAAACCTGTTTCGTCAGCGAAGCAAACTTCAAAATTACGATTGGACGCGACCCCAAATCCGACATCCGCGTCACTGGCAAAAGGGCCTCGCGTCATCATGCGGAAGTCGAGTTTCGACGCGGGGCTTTTGTACTGAAAGATATCAGCACCAATGCAACATACCTTCGTCAGGGCATGGAAGAAACGCGACTGCATCGCGAGCAAACGCCCATTATCGGCTCCGGACAATTGAGTCTTGGCGTCCCCTTCAACAAGAGCCCGCAGGAAATCATCGAATTGATACCCAAAACTGAATGCTAATTGGACAACGTCACTTTCTCGTTGTTAGCAGCAACTCCGATTCAGAGTGGCAGCGTTCGACAGCATTTCATGGCAACCTCAATAGATCAAAGTGGTGCTTTGAATGAAAAATGGGCGCTTTGTGAAAAGAACTGCAACGGATTGTCGTATACGACGCGGCGAATCTGTTCTTCGGAATTGCCTCGACGTCGCATCTCGATGATGAAATCCGGAACGGCTGTCGGCTTCGAAGGCCCCCAATCGCCGGCTGAATTGACGCACAGTCTCTCCGAACCATATTTTTCGATAATGTCAGCGGCCCGCTGGGGCGTGCATTTGGTAATCGGGTACAAGGTCATTCCGGCCCAAAATCCGGCGTCCAGAACATGTTCGACGGTATGCTCTTCGACATGGTCCACAAGCACGCGGCTGCGGTCCAGTTCAGGGCGATTGGTCAACATATCCAATATCATTCGGGTCCCCTGAAATTTGTCTTCCAGATGCGGCGTATGGATCAGGATTTGTTGTTGATGCTGGATCGCCAACTGTAAATGTTCCTCGAAGACAATCGCTTCATTTCGCGTATTCTTGTTCAATCCGATTTCGCCGATCCCCAATACTCCGGGCCGATCAAGGAATTCCGGAATCATGCGAATCACTTCGCGCGAAAGTTCAACGTTCTCCGCTTCTTTGGCGTTGATGCACAGCCAGGTGAAATGTTGAATGCCGAATTGCGCCGCCCGTCTCGGTTCGACCTCCGTCAATTGCCGGAAATAATCCCGAAAACTCTCGACGCTCCCCCGATCGAATCCGGCCCAAAACGCCGGTTCGCTGAGCGCAACACAACCCATTCTGGCCAACGTCTCATAGTCATCCGTCGTCCGCGAGACCATGTGAATATGGGGATCAATATAATACATAACTCAAATCCGTCGATGGAAAGACTACCGGCCAGTAGGAATTTTAATACGAAGTGACACGAATGAAAATGACTGAGCAGAATGACACTCTTTCAAAAAATATCGCCTCCGGAATCGACAACCATCCTGCAAAATCAGGAGCCGACATTGCTGGATGTGTTTAAGCGGCGGGCCAGTAGGGCAAATATCCAAAGCAGCGTTGCGACGATCACTCCCAGCAAAAATCCTTGCACGATGACGATTGCCGAATGTGAAATAAATGCATCACGGACAAAATGTTGGTAGGCGAATCTGGCGCGGGATTCGTCCTCGGGGCTCGGCAAGTGGAACCAAGGTAGTACAAAGGCATGTAACAACAGTCCGATCTAGCCCGCCAGGGCACCATCGAACGAAGTGAAAATTGCATCCGCCGTTTTTTTGCAGTAATAGTAACTGTCGCTTGCCTAACGGAGTTGTTCCCAAGCGTCTACCAGCAAGCTGGCGGCACGTTCAATTTCTTCCTGATTCGTGTACCAGCCGACGCTCAATCGGATGGTGCCTCGAATGACTTTCGCCGGAGCACCAATCGCGGCTAACGTCGACGTTTCATCAGTGGCACTGTGACACGCTGCGCCCGTGGACGCAGCCAATTCCGGGACTCGAGCCAGCAACTCCTGGCCTGATACTCCCGGAAACGATACGCTCAACGTATTCGGCAATCGTTCAGCCCCTGCAGCATTGACCACCAGGCCATCAATTTCAGACTGGAGTGCGGCCAGCAATCGATCGCGCAGCTCTGTCATCTTCCGGAAACTTTGATCAATCGCGTGAGCACACATTTTGGCCGCGACACCGATACCAACAATGCTTGGCGTATTTTCAGTTCCGGCTCGCAGTCCCCGTTCGTGTCCCGCACCGTGCATGAACGGCTCCAACGCAATGCCATTGCGAACATACAAGGCACCGATCCCCTTCGGCCCGTAGAATTTGTGACCTGCCATGGTCAGCAGATCCACACCCAGCGCGTCGACCTGCAACGGGACTTTTCCACAGGACTGCGAGGCGTCGGTATGCATGGTCACGTCACGTTCACGGCAAATTGCCGCGATCTCACGAATCGGCTGGATCGATCCGATTTCATTGTTCGAATGCATGATGCTGACGATC
>JBGSXT010000729.1:0-4285 GCA_041751295.1 Mariniblastus sp. | reverse complement strand
TGAACAACTGCGTTATTGGGCCCTCGCAATACCCGAGCAGGTTGCCTTTCGGTTCATTTCGCGAGACGAAGATGCCCCCATCGAAATGACCTACGCGCAGCTGGACCAGCGCGCCAAGGCCATTGCGGCTCGATTGTTGTCGATGGGATTTGCCGGTCAGCGGGCCTTGTTGTTGTATCCACCCGGCCTGGATTTCATTGAAGCATTTTTTGGCTGCCATTATTCCGGCGTGGTCCCAGTTCCGGCCTACCCACCGCGTCGCAACCGGAACATGGTCAGAATCGATTCAATTTCTAACGACGCGCAAGCTGCCGTCGCACTGACGCTAAGGTCCGTGGTTTCGCGATCCGACGGCACGCTAAGCGATGCTCACAGTCTCAAACGAATTCCGTGGATAGCCACCGAAGAGACTCCCGACGAATTGGCGAGCGAATGGAACAAACCGCGAATCGATCGCCGTAGCCTGGGACTGATTCAGTACACTTCGGGTTCGACGGGCACGCCCAAAGGGGTCATGCTGACGCAGCGAAATCTGATGGCGAATTGTGCGATGATCACCCATGCGTTTGGAATGAATCGAGACACCGCGTCGGCGGTTTTCTGGTTGCCCACGTACCACGACATGGGATTGATCGGCGGCATCCTGATGCCCGTGTTTTACGCCGTCGAATTGACCCTGTTGTCTCCCGTGACTTTCCTGACGCGGCCTTTGCGCTGGCTGCGAGCCATTTCCGATTACAAAGTTGCCGTCAGCGGCGGTCCCAATTTTGCATACCGTTGGTGTACGATGAAAATCAAGCCGGAGGAATGCGAGGATCTGGACCTGTCTACCTGGAAAGTTGCCTTTAACGGCGCCGAACCGGTTCGAGCCGATGTTTTGCGGGATTTTTCGCGTCGATTCAAACCCTATGGGTTCCAACATGCCGCTCATTATCCCTGTTATGGGATGGCCGAAACGGCACTGATCGTTACCGGCGGAAAACAACATGAAGAACCGGTGATTCGGACGTTTGATCGCAACAAGTTGACCCAATACCAAGTTCACCCCGTTCCTCCGGAATCCGCGCACGCTACCCAACTGGTAGGCAGTGGTCAGGTGATCCCCACGGAGGAGGTAATCATCGTCGACCCGGAAAAACGCAAGAAACTTGGCGATAACGAAATCGGAGAAATCTGGATCAATAGCCCCAGTTCTGGTAAAGGGTATTGGAACCGACCTGCGGAATCTGCGGAGGTTTTTGATTCCCGCCTGGCCGAGGAAGATGGCAAGAACTGGTTGCGTTCCGGTGATCTTGGTTTCTTTCACGAAGGTGAGCTGTTTGTCACTGGACGGCTGAAAGACATCATCATTATTCGAGGGGTCAACCGCTACCCACAGGATATCGAAGCCACTGTCGAACATTGTGACGAACGGTTGCGGTCCGGCGGCGCGGCGGCGTTTGCTGTGGACCACTGGGATCGTGAACACCTGGTTGTAGTTTGCGAAGTCGAGCGCCGGCGCGGATTCCATTGGGATCAATTGCTGGACAAGATTCGCAAGAGCGTCAATGCAGAACACGATCTGGCTCCCGACGCGATCGTGCTGGTCAAACACAATAGTGTGCCAAAGACTTCCAGTGGTAAAGTACAGCGACACGCTTGCCGCGAGGATTTCATGGATGGAACGCTGGCCGTTGTCGCACAGTGGAGCGCCCTGGAAGAGTCGTCGCCGATCGAAAATTCGATAACCATTCATACGGCGACGGATCATGAACCGCAGCACGGACTTGATGACAGAATCATTGCCGTCATTTCGGATCGGATTCGAAAAATTGCCAAAGACCGCGCCGGCGTGCTTGCGCCGGAAACCAATATCGTTTCGGACCTGGGCCTGGATTCGCTGGAACGAATGGAGATTGCGCGGGAACTGGAAATCGCCTTCGATGGCCGGTTTCCCGACGAAGTCCTGCAGGAAGCCGAAACGATTGCAGAAGTCGCTGCTGCGATCCGTAAGTATTTTCCAACCAACGGCAAACTGCCGGAAACCGTTGCCACGTCGAATCATACCTTCACGGGTGGGATCGTCGAAAACGGTAACATTCCCGAATCGTATTACCAGCTGGAAAAAATGCCGGAATTTGTTCGGTTGCAGCGGACAGCCGAAATGATTGAAGAGACAGGGCTGCGAAATCCTTACTTCAGCGTTCACGAAGGTCGAATCAGTGATACCACAACGATTGATGGCCGCGAGCTGATTTCGTTTGCCAGTTACAACTACCTGGGTCTGTCCGGCAACCCGGAAGTCAATCAGGCCGCCATGGACGCGATCGAACAGTTCGGAACCAGTGTGTCCGCCAGCCGAATCGTCTCCGGCGAAAAAACCATTCACAAATTATTCGAACGCGAATTGGCTGATTTTCTGGGTGTTGGGGATGTGATTACCTTTCCCGGCGGCCATGCGACCAACTTATCGGTGGTTGGCCATGTAGTGGGAACAGGCGATTTGATCATTCATGACAGCTTGGCTCATAACAGCATTATCGAAGGCGCAAAGCTTTCGGGCGCGCGCCGTCGGCCGTTTGAACACAACGATTGGCAGCAGCTCGATTCGATCTTGCGGCAGATTCGCAATGACTATCGTCGGGTACTGATTGCCGTCGAAGGCCTTTACAGCATGGACGGCGATTTTCCCGATCTGCCCCGGTTTGTCGAAATCAAGGACCGTTACAAAGCCTGGCTGTATGTCGATGAAGCGCATTCGATCGGCACCTTGGGGGACACAGGTCGCGGGTTGGCCGAGGTGTACGATATTCCGCGCGAATCGGTCGAATGCTGGATGGGAACGCTGAGCAAATCGTTTGGCAGCTGCGGTGGGTTCATTGGCGGCTCCAAGGCCCTGATCCAATTCCTGAAATACACAACGCCCGGATTCGTTTTTGCCGCGGGCATGCCGCCGGCCAATGTCGGTGCCGCTCTGGGTGCCTTGCGAGTATTGCGGAATGAACCGGAGCGGGTGCAACAGTTACGCGAAAATTCCAAGTTGTTTCTTGATCTGGCGAACGCTGCTGGACTCGACACTGGCCTGAGCCAAGGCACGCCGATCATTCCGATTATCACACGCAGCTCGATCAAGGCGTTACGTTTGGCCGAAGCACTGTTCAATAACGGCATCAACGCGCAACCGATCCTGCATCCGGCGGTTGCCGAAGACGAAACGCGAATTCGAATTTTCATGACCTCGCTGCACACGGAAGATCAAATTCGCCGCTCGGTTGATATCATTGCCCAGCAATGGAGAATCATTAATGGCGATTCTCGGCAATTGAATATTCAGTCTGTCGCGTAGTCGTAACGCAGCCACCAACTTGTAACGTTCGTGCGTTTGAATAAATCATTCGCAATCTTGTCGCCGGAATCCCGACGATGGTCCGCCTGAACGCGGCAAAACCCCCGCCTGCGACAGTATCTTACGGTGGGAAATGTTACGTTTTCGCGAAATTTAAGCATTGATACTTTACCAACATTGGAAAATAGTGGTACGTTAACAGCTTGACGTTTTCTAACACTGTTCATTCTTCACTTTGGAGTTACAGCCCATGAATTTCAAATTTTCCCTACTGTGCGCAGGAATCCTGTGCTTTATTTCCAGTTCAACCTACGGTCAGATTGTCGGGTCCGATGACTTCGACGGCAACGACATGTTTCTTGTCCGTTCCATCTCACCCGACAATTCTGGCAACGGTGGAACGTTTCCAGGTTCCATCTTTGATGTGTTCGGTATTGTTGATCGCACCGTCAATTTTGATTTCAGCGACGATACCTTGATCGACCCTGCTTTTACGGGAATGATTGCGTCGTCCATTACGGACAATTTTTTTGGCAGCGAAGATCTTAACAACGGTGACAACCCGAGTGGAACAGGAACGATCGTTTATGAATTCAATATTTCGGGTACCCAAAATCTCGTATTCTCAGCCGATTTTGCTTCCCTCGGCGATTTCGAAACCGCGGACGTGTTGGACGTTACAGCCTCCATCGATGGAGGCGCGAGCCAATTGGTGATGGAACTGCTGGTCAATCAGGATGTGGATCAGACCTACACCTATGAAGATGGTGTGACCATGGAAACGATCCCCGATCCGATGACGATCAACGGGACGTTGCTGGACAACAATTACCAGAACTTCTCCGCCAACATCAACGGCACCGGAAATATTCTGGTCCTGACCCTGTCGTTCGCCGGTGATGGCGCTTTCGAAACCATTGCAATGGACAACATTCTGATCGAAGGCATGGACGGCAAGGG
>JBGSXT010000728.1:0-8600 GCA_041751295.1 Mariniblastus sp. | reverse complement strand
ATATACCCATTCCAATGCACTGCTCCCGTCTATAGCGTTGCAACGGAAACACGGATCGATACCCGTTACCGGTTAGCCAGTGGTCTGGAGACATCGCAATCTGGGGAACGATTGCATCGCAAAATCGAGCAGGTTCGAAACCCGTTTCGAATCACTTAAATGGGCAGACTAATTCCAATGGCAAGACTGGACGTCAGGAGCACGACCGTCGCGGCAACGGCTTCCCGGCAACCCGCGTTCAATTCGGACAATTTCGAGTCGCCGATGATTCTGCGACCCAACAAATGTCGTCCAAATGGTCCAATAACCAGCCAAGGGCAACCATAATGCGTATGCCTGAAGTTTCCGCCCACCAATTCCTGGCTGGGAAGAAACCCAATTCAAGCGTTGTGCTGATTGGAACAGCTTGCCCAGCGGCAGCAACCGACAACACATACTCAATATGATATAAAGAAAATCCATGGCGGACGGACTCGGAATTAACAACTGGCCAACTGTTTGCGTTTGAATCCAGGCTGACTTTGGGCGTCAATCAATTTAATTTTCGTTACAAAGCTCTGCCAATTCGTCTAAAAAAGTACGACTTCGCACCTTTAAGCACTTATCGTAACAAACCCGGCAGCAAAGGCAACAATCGAATGCGGCCGTCAGGAACCATAAATGCCACAAAACCAGCAAAGTTTTCAATCTGAACGGTTTGAAAGGATTGCAGCACGCATTTTTGTGAATTGGCCGGCCGATCAATGGACAAATTCCGATTTGATCGTCGCCGTCTCCGGAGGACCCGACAGCGTCGCCCTGTTTTGCATTCTGTGGCATTTGATCCGAATTGCCGATGGAAAAGGGACGATTACCATTGTTCATTGCAATCATCACACTCGAGCCCAGTCGGATTCCGACGCCGTTTTCGTGCGGGATCTCGCCCAACATTACCAAGTCGAATACCGGCAATGTGACCGAACAACGGATTCCCGGGACGGTGACCTTGTTGGTTACTCGGAGGAATCGCTGCGCGACTTCCGATATCAGGCCTTGCTCTCCGTGGGGTGCGAATTGGGCATACGTTACATCGCCACCGGGCACTCCGCCGACGATCAAATCGAAACGGTTCTTTTTCGACTGCTTCGGGGAACCGGACTGGGCGGATTGCAGGGGATTCCCCACCTGCGAATTGCAAAAGGCGTTTCCATTGTGCGTCCGTTATTGACCACGCGGCGAGCTGAAATCATCGAGTTGTTGAACGAATGGGAGCAGCCATTTTGCCTGGATGATTCGAACAACGACAATTCCTATACCAGGAACTTTCTGCGGAACGAGATCATCCCCAAACTGGCCGACCGATTTGGAAAACAGTTTGACAATTCAATACTAAAGTTGAGCCGGCAGGCATCCGACCAGGTTGAATTACTGGATCAGCTCACGGATCAGTTGGTTCGAAATTTCGAAATTGATTCGGAACGGACCGTTTCAATTGATCGGGCGAAAGTGCGGGAATTGCATCCGCTATTAATACGGCATGCTTTGAACCGCATTTGGGGTATCGCCCAGTTTCCGCAGCAGGGAATGAATCGCGAAAAATGGATGCTGCTTTCGAGCCTGATCACTTCGACTGAACCCCGTTCTCTGCAGTTGCCCGGAAATGTATCCGCCATTGTTACAGGAAACCGATTGATTTTGGAGCGATCGTGATATTAAAGCAAAGAATCAGTTAGAGCTGGCATTGCACCCTTGAATTTGCCCAAGGTTCAATCCATCATGCAGGTTCGTTTCCAACGCAATATAGTCAGCGGGTTGGCATCGTTATCGGCTCGACATTAACCCGGGTTGAACGCGTGATATTTTCCATCGGCTGGGCAGGCATGGAATTTCTGAGGCCCATTGGACTTCATCCTTTTCTGGGACCGTCCTGACAAAAAAAATCGCCAAAAAAACTTAATGCCAATTCAACCCGATATGAACGTTTTGAATTCCCAATATCCTGCCATGTGAATCGTCATGGAATACACATCCAGATTGATTTTTGTTGGAGATATTTTTCAGATCGGAGAATGGAGGTGCTTCCCGGACAGCCGTCTCTGGGCAGAAGAGAATATTGCCGGGCACCAGCCAATGATTGTCTTCCCTCATTCGGCGGTCCAAATCCAACATTCGGGACGGGACTTGATCGTGACATCGCCCAATCAGGTTGTTTTCTACAACAAAGATCAGACGTACCGACGCGGATTGGCCAGCAGGCAGGGAGATATTTGTGAGTACGTCTACATTGACCCTGAGATTGTCGCAGAACTTCAATACTCGCTGGGTATCCATCGCTGCGACGATATCCATTCGCCGTTCAGACAGAGCCAGGGGCCTTGCTGTACCCAGGCATTCCTGATTCAACGATCCATTTGCAACTTGATTGCAAGTCAGCAGTCCGAACCGCTACTGATCGAAGAATCGTTCATGTCGATTCTGCCAGGACTGCTTCTCGATTCTGACCGCACTTCCAGTCACAGCAAGCCGGCGAAGCCAGCAACGTCCCAGCATCGTCGTTTGCAAGTAGAAATGGTCAAGGAGTACCTGAACAGACATATGTCAGAAGCAGTTGCGCTTTCTGATCTGGCCGAAGCGTGCGATACGAGTGCATTTCACATCAGCCGTGTATTCAAAGAGCAGACGGGCACGACCATTTTTCAGTATCTGATTTCATTGCGTTTGAGAACTGCATTTGAACACGTGATTGATACCAAATCAGCATTGGCCTGGATTGCGGTAGAAACCGGTTTTTCAAGCCAAAGTCATATGTCAAATCTATTTAAACGTGAATTTGGCGTTACCCCCAACTGCCTTCGGCTACGAAGGCCGGTCGAGATTATTCGCCGCTTTTTGAAACAGGTCGACAATCGCTGAACTGAAATTACCAATTGCAATTGACGCACTGCTGCCGAGGAAAAGGCAAAACGTCTCAGGCGGCCGACCGCCATCCTCTGATCGACTTTTCGTATGGTTGCGCACCGGGAGCACTCAACACATCGCATGGAAATTAGCAAGATTCTGCAAGTACTATTGCGACTGGCCGGTTATCCTAAGAGAGTTACTGGGGCAAAAGGCTTTGCCGGAACATACAGAAATGCCTGAATGTTTTCGACCAATAACTTTGGCAACCAAACGACATCATCGAATTTCAGGCAAGCGTCATGTAAGGCCGGGCAAGGCAAAAATGAGGATCGAGGCATGAAGAATTCAAATGCAATGCGTTCACTGTGGCTGTTCATTTTCTGTATTATTGGACCATCGGTGGCAAGGGGTGATCTGCTGGTAGGGAGTTGGCAAACCGATTCAATTCGGCGATACGACGATTCCGGGCTTTACCTCGGCGATTTCGTTCCCGCTACCAGTGGAGGATTGGACTTGCCGGACGGAATGGACTTTGGTGCCGATGGCAATCTGTATGTTGCCAGCAGCAATTCGAATCAGGTGCTCCGATACGACGGAAAATCCGGTGCTTTTATCGATGCCTTTATTAACTCGGGATTGAACGGCCCAGGTAATCTGCAATTTGGTCCGGACGGATTACTTTACGTTTGCAACAAGAACCTTGGTCAGGTGTTGAGATTCAATCCGGACGACGGCAGCTTGGAATCCGTGTTTGCCAGCGGTGGTGGACTGATCAATCCGGTTGGATTGCTGTGGAAGGACGGTCTGCTGTATGTTTCTGATTTTTCAGCCGGTGTCATCCGTCGATACGATGCCAAATCCGGAGACTTCGCAGACAATTTTGCGAATGTACCCTCGCCGTTGATTCTGAATTTGGATTCCAGCGGTAACGTGCTCGTTTCCAGCCATAGTTCCAGCAATATTCTGCGATTCGACGGCAAAGGCAATCCTCTGGGCAGCTTTTTGAATGGCGGCCCCGTGTCCTGTCCGGTAGGCCACCTGTTTGATGGCAACGGAGAGCTGTGGGTCGCCAGTTGGCAAAATCATCGTTTGCTGCGATACAATGCCCAAAACGGGAATTACATCGGGGAATTCAGCTCGGGTTTCGGACTCTTCCTGCCGAACGACTTGCTGCGATTTCCAAAATTAATTTCTGGCGACGTCAATCAGGATGGCGTTGCAGATCTGTTGGATATCGCTCCATTTGTACAGTTATTATCTCAAGGCGGATTTCAAGCTGAGGCCGATATCAACGGTGATGGTGTTGTTGATCTGCTGGATATCGCCCCTTTCGTCGAGTTGCTGTCCGGATAACTTACCAACAATCGTGGACACTATCCGCCGTTCGTCAAAATATCGACGAATCCGGACACGTCCTGCAAATTGATTTGAAAGTCAAGGTGGGTATCTGCTTCGCACTGGTATTCACCGCTGAGCAGAAGATCAATAAATGGTTGGAGATCGCCCTGATCCACTTGTCCCGACTGATCCACATCCCCCAACGGGTTGCTGCAGTCACAACAAGGGGGGCCTATATCCGCATCTACCACCAGTACGATGTGCATGTTCGGGAATCCGATGTCGGCGGTATCGGTTGGCACCAGGGTATTGCAGGCCGCGGCCGCAAGAAAACTCGGGGCCGTTTGACCGGCTAAGTTTGAACCGATAACGAACAGGTCATCGTTAGGATTCGGCCCGTCGGCGCCAGGAGAAAAAATCTCGACGACAAGGTCCGTTGCTACGGGAGGCACCATCACCCCTACGAATAATGGAATCTCAACTACTGTAAGATCGACAGACCCATCACCAGGAATCAGCACATCCACGCTGGCGTCAGCGTTACTGTCGCCATTCGCCGAATGCTCGATAGAGGACAATGGTGTTTTCCAGTACAAGTTGATGGTCAACGGCACAAATCCGTCGTCGATGTCACCACCGGATCCGGTCGTGTCTTCATTTGCGATTTCAACCCCTAGCTTCAAACTTTGAATCGAAAACCCATCATCAAAGCCGAATGAATCAAGGTTGAAGGACCGATAGTAGCTGCTGCCAAAGTGAAATCCACCCGATTCACAGACGAACGAATTGCCCGGAACGACACTCGATTCGTCCACAGACTGTGAAAGACTCTTGACTTGTCCCGAAATCACCCCGATGGGTAACAGGCCAATTGTGAGACCTGCAATCAGAGTTAATGTCAGTTGATATTTCATGTTCGCTCCGGTTGTTCGATTACGATTAAATGAATGGGGGGATTCATATAATTAAGGTGGAACTAAAAAACTCCGACTACTCATTCTACGTGAAATAATTGACCGCGTTCCGGAAAATGGCCATTCCCGCGCCCTCTTCGGGCGTAGCATGTCGCGTCCAATTGGGATGGTGGGTTGGATCGATGTTGCGTTCGGGATGAGGCATCAGGCCAAAAATGCGTCCGGTTGGATCACAAACGCCCGCCACATTCCGTTCCGAACCATTGGGGTTGTAAGGAAATGTAACGTCGCCATTTGGACCGTCTGGTTTACAGTATTGCATCGCCAGTTGATGGTTGCCGGCCATTTCGTCCAACACCGTTTGAATTCGGGTTATGAATTTTCCTTCCGCATGGGCGATAGGCAATTCGAATTGTTCCATATCCGCTAGAAAGACACACAATTCATCGTCAATATCCAAATGGACCCAGGTGTCGATGTACCGGCCGCTGCTGTTCCAAGTCAGTGACGCCGATGGCTCATCGAGATCAGAGGGGAACAACAATCCGGCTTTCACCAACACCTGAAATCCATTGCAAATTCCGAGGATCAGGTTTCCATTAGCGTGAAAATCACCCAGTATTTCTGCCAGGTTATGCTGCAACTGAATCCCCAGGACTCTGCCGGCTGAAACGTCGTCCCCGTAACTGAACCCGCCCGGAATACAAAGAATCTGATAATCCAGAAGTCGTTTCGAATGGAACAACAGTTCATTAATATGAATCGAGTCCGTTATTGCACCGGCCTGTTGAAACGCAAAGGCCGTTTCCTCGTCGCAATTGGTTCCCGGCGAACGCAATATCAATGTCTTTGGCATCAGGCCCATTTCAACTCCAGTCCAATGGCTGTATCCACGCCGACTTCAATGCATCCAATTCCGATTCAATCAACATTTTCTTGTCCGACTTGATTTGGAATCGACTCGAATTGCTGACCCATCCAATCAATTGGCTGGCATCGCCCATGATGGATTCAAATGCCTCGATGTCGGCAGGCTCGATTTCGCACAAAAACCGGCCGTTGGATTCGCTGAACAGCCCCACGCAGGGCATCAGGTTCCCGTTTTCACAAACCGTTCCCAGCTCCAACTCCATTCCCAAACCACCGGCAAAAGCCATCTCGGCAGCCGCAACCGCCAGCCCACCTTCGCTGAGGTCGTGGCAGGCACGAACCAGGCCCGCTTGAATAGCAGCATGCAGGTTCAGATAATTCGACCGGTTCCCAGCTGCATCCAGGGTCGGCACGCTGCCCCCCGATTGCCCATTTACAAGACACCAGTGCGAACCACCCATCTCGTCCCGGGTCTGGCCGATCAAATAAATCAAATTGCCTGTTCGCTTCAAATCCATCGTCACGCATCGGCCCACATCATCGACTTGCCCGATGGCACTGATCAGCAGCGTCGAAGGGATCGAAATCGTCTGACGATCGCCAGCCGAATTCGAGAAACTGAACTCGTTATTCAAACTGTCCTTGCCGCTGATGAAAGGCGTTCGAAAAACGGTGGCCACGTCGTGGCAGGCGATCGCAGCGCGAACCAGTGAACCCAGCGTTTCCGGTCGATCGGTATAGCCCCAACAGAAATTGTCGAGGATCGCAATTCGATTGGGATCCGCCCCAACCGCGACACAGTTTCGGATCGCTTCGTCAATGCTGCTGGCTGCCATGTGGTAGGGATCGAGATCGCCGAAATAGGGGTTCATGCCGCACGAAATGGCCAACCCCCGGCGGGATTGCAAGCGGGGCCTGATGACAGCCGCGTCGCTTGGGCCGTCGCGCCCGACTCCGACGAGCGGCTTGATCACGCTCCCCCCCTGAACTTCATGGTCGTATTGCCGAATGATCCAGTGTTTGCTGGCGACGTTCAAACTCCCCAAGATTGCGAGCAGATCCCGAGTCAATTTAGCCCGATTGCGATTGTTGAGCTGCTTACTGTTTGGCCGAACTGGTTGAGGATTGAAGACCGCTTGGCGCACCACCGGCGGGCGCCCGTTGTGCAGAAATTCCATCGATAACTCGGCGACAACTTCATTCTGATACATCAGCCGCAGATTTCCCGTCGGACAGAACTGGCCAATCATCGTTGCTTCCACGGATTCAGCGGCACACAGCTGTTGGAATCGTACCCATTTTTCTTTCGGAACGGCGAACACCATCCGCTCTTGGGCTTCTGAAATCCAGATTTCCGTGTAACTCAAACCTTCATATTTCAGTGGAGCTTTTTCGAGCCAGACTTCGGCCCCAATCTCTTCTCCCATTTCGCCAACAGCGCTGGAAAATCCGCCCGCACCACAATCCGTCACCGCGTTGTACAGATTTTCATCGCGTGCGACCAACATCACATCCATCAACATTTTTTCCAGGATCGCATTGCCAATCTGAACCGCTCCACCCGACGTGACTTCGCTGGCGTCCGTCAGTTCAGCCGAACTGAACGTCGCACCTCGAATGCCGTCCCGTCCCGTCCGGCCTCCGATAGTCACAATCAGATCGTTTGGTTGGGGGGCCTTGAATGATTTGTTTTCCGGCAGCAGGCCAACACTGCCGCAAAAAACAAGCGGATTGCCAACGTAACGTTGATCAAAGTAAACAGCGCCGTTGACCGTTGGAATCCCCATCCGGTTGCCGTAGTCGCGAACCCCGGCAACAACCCCATTCATCACGCGACGGGGATGCAGAACACCGGGGGGCAATTCGTCGTACGGCGTCGTTGGCGGAGCAAAACAGAACACATCGGTATTGCAAACAGGTTTGGCACCCATGCCCGTTCCCAATGTATCCCGAATGACACCACCGATCCCGGTATTTGCACCCCCGTAAGGTTCGATCGCCGATGGTCGATTATGCGTTTCGACTTTGAAAGTGACGTTGTACTCGTCGTCAAATCGAATGATGCCGGCATTGTCTCGGAAGACACTGACGCACCAGTCGTCGTCACCAAGCTGTTGTCGAATATCCACGGTGGCCGCGAAAATCGTCTCTTTTAACATGTTGTCAAAATGGCGAATGCCGCTTTCGTCGTGGTACTCGATGCGGCCAGCCAGCGTCTTGTGACTGCAATGTTCACTCCACGTTTGTGCAATCGTCTCCAATTCGGCGTCAGTTGGATCGCGGCTCAGACCCTTGAAATGGGCCTGGATCGTTTGCATTTCAGTCAGCGTCAGGCTCAGCTGCCATTCCCGGCTGATGGCCATCAATTGTGAATCGTCGGCATCGACAAGGGGCACTTGTCGCAATTCGAATTCATACGGCTGGCCGAGTTGGATTTCCGTCAACAAAATTGGACCTTGAACCAGTTGCTCGATCGATTCGTTGGCAAGGATATTCCGGACAGCCCGCAGTTGGGGCGCGCGCAGCGACCCGATTTTGAATTGACGAAAAGAACGGATTGCCTGAATGTCGAATCCCAATTGACGGGCGGCCATCCCG
>JBGSXT010000727.1:0-9863 GCA_041751295.1 Mariniblastus sp. | reverse complement strand
ACCGAAAATGGACAGCGTGGCCACGTTCTAAAACCGCCGGATCAAATCGCGGAACGGCAATCCGCTCGGCTTGCAGATCCGACAATGCCCCTTGCAACCGCCGGTAATTCTCATCCTCGCCCAACAGGACGAAGTCGATGTCCTTGCTAAATTGCGCCGCGCCGTAGAATACGCATGCCTGCCCGCCCATAAGCAGGGCCTGAACTCGATGCTTCTGGATCGTCGAAAGGACTTGTCGGATCGGGGTCGGGATCAAGGCTGCCTCCCATGGCTAGGTATTGAGCGAACAATTCTTCGCTGCGACGGAAACGTTCCAGCGGTGTCAGGTCCACCCACTCTTTCCATTCATCTGGCAATTCGTCGTAGATCACGGTCAAATCTCTCAGTTCATCCGCAACAAGGTTATCCGCCGTCAACGGATTATTCTCACATGTTTGGGCCGTATTGAACAGATTTGAAAATCTATCTGGAAGACAATACTTGCTTTGTCGTAATAAAACGGATAGAAGTCAAGGATCATGCGGCGCCGTGTTCAGTTCCGTTTTGGCTCGACGCTGTAAGCCAAACTTTTTCCAAGGAGAGTGTCATGACCGAAAAGAATAAATGGATGATTGACCCGGATGATGCAGTGATGCTGCTGATTGATCACCAGAGCGGACTTTTTCAATTGGTAAAGGATATCCCGCTTCCGGTACTGCGCTCGCATGTGACTGCGTTAGCCAAGTTGTCACATCTGGCTGGAATTCCAACGTTCACAACTGCCTCGGTACCTGACGGGCCAAATGGTCCACTGATTCCAGAAATCCACAAGTACAATCCGGACGCGGTTTACATTCCGCGAACCGGGCAGATCAATGCCTGGGACAATCCGGCTTGGGTCAAAGCGATCCAGGGGACGAAGCGAAAAACGCTGCTGATCGCGGGCACGTTGACCAGCGTTTGCATGGCGTTTCCAACTTTGAGTGCATTGGTTGCCGGATATAAAGTTTTCGCCATTGTGGATGCTTCCGGCAACTGGAGCAAAATGGCAACTGATCTGACGGTGGCCAGAGTTGTTCAGGCAGGAGCCATTCCGATTGACATGTTTGCTCTGCTGGGCGAAGTCATGGGAACATGGAACCGGCCCGACGCGATGGACTTTGCGTCGATCATGGTCGAACACATCGTGCCGCACTATCAGGCCCTGATGGAAAGTTACGACAAGGCGCAGAACGTGCAATTGGTTGGACACGAAACCAAACTGGACCAGTTGCAAACCGTTTAACGAAACCGAGTTTTTTTGAAACCGGATAATCACTGACGCGAGCTGCCGAATTGAGCGCAGACTGCACAACAGGCGGCAAACTGGCAGCTGGCTGCCACAAGTCTTGACAATGAAACAGATTCAAACTGTCGTTCGCGATATTCAACCGCATTGGGTGGGCGATGGTTTTCCCGTGCGCAGTCTGTTCTCGTACCACGAAGGAAATGAATGCGACCCGTTTTTGTTGCTTGATTATGGTGGACCGTATGAGTTTTCTCCCACGAATTCGCGGCGCGGTGTCGAGGTGCATCCGCATCGCGGCTTCGAAACGGTGACCATTGTTTATCAGGGAGAACTGGCTCATCGGGATTCCAGCGGCAGCCAAGGCTCAATGGGTCCGGGTGATGTGCAATGGATGACTGCGGCGTCGGGCATCGTGCACGAAGAGTTTCACAGCGAAGCATTCTCGAAAACAGGTGGTACGTTGGAAATGATTCAGTTGTGGGTCAATCTGCCAGCGAAAGACAAGATGTGCGAACCGCACTATCAGGGGATTGTCGACGGTCAGATTCCGCGGGTTGAACTCGCTGATAATGCGGGTGTGGTGCGTGTGATTGCTGGCGAATATTCTGGAACGCGCGGTGCAGCCAAAACGTTTACGCCTATCAACGTCTGGGATTTGCAGTTGAACTCGCACCAGAATTTTGACTTGCAGATTCCGGCAGGCCATACATCGATGTTATTTGTTCAAACCGGCGCCGCGACTGTAGCCGGAAAAAAAGTCAATCCGGGCGAAATGGCTTTGTTCGAGCGAACAGCGGACAGCAGTTCGATTCGGCTCGATGCCGATTTCCAGGCCGACGCTGCGTCGCGATTGCTGGTGTTGTCGGGCGAGCCACTGAACGAGCCCGTCGCCGGTCGAGGTCCATTCGTAATGAACACGCAAGCCGAAATTAAACAAGCCATCCGCGATTACCAGAACGGACGAATGGGTCAGTTGAGCTAATGGCAAATCTGTCCAATGGGTCAACTGGTTTGGGTTGTTCATCGATGTGGTGGCAGGTTCAGTTTTGTCGGCGGCGCACTGCGGACCTTGCCAACAACTCTCGCGAATAATAGAAAAGAACCTTTCAGGAATCAACATTTAATAGATCGGAATACGTAAGTTGAATACGAAAGCATTTGCGGCCAACAATCCCACCTCACTGCTGGCCCCGGCCATGATCCCGCGCCGCGACACAGGGCAGACTGATATTGCGATTGATATCTCGTTTTGTGGCGTTTGCCACTCCGACCTGCATACGGCGCGCAACGAGTGGGCGGCCTTCCCGACGGTCTATCCGTGTGTCCCCGGCCATGAAATTGTCGGGCGGGTCGCGCAGGTCGGCGCCAAGGTCGCCGGATTCAAACCGGGTGATGTTGCGGCGGTGGGGTGCATGGTCGGTTCTTGCGGTTCCTGCGCGAGTTGCAAAGCAGACTTGGAGCAATACTGCGATATGGGACAGACTGTGTTTACCTATAACTCGCCTGATCCGCATCAGACGGCACCGGCTACCTACGGAGGCTATTCCGAGCGAATCGTGGTCGATGAAAAATTCGCTTTGCGAGTTTCGGATAAGCTCGACCCGGCTGCGACCGCCCCGTTGCTATGCGCGGGAATCACGCTTTATTCTCCGCTTCGACATTGGGCGGCTGGGCCAGGGACCAAGATCGGAATTGTCGGCCTGGGTGGACTTGGGCACATGGGCGTGAAGTTTGCGCATGCGTTCGGGGCTGAGACTGTGTTGTTTACCACGTCGCCATCGAAGGTTGCGGATGGTAAACGCCTGGGAGCCGACGATGTCGTGATCTCGAACGAGCCCACCCAAATGCAAAAACACCAACGCAGCTTTGACGTCATCGTGAACACTGTGGCAGCGTCTCACAATCTGGATCCATTCATCTCACTGCTCAAACGGGATGGGACCTTGGTGCTAGTAGGCGCGCCAGAGCACCCACATCCATCTCCATCCGTATTCAACCTGCTGATGAGCCGCCGATCATTGGCCGGGTCGGGGATTGGAGGAATTGCAGAAACTCAGGAAATGCTGGATTATTGTGCGGAAAAAAACATCGTCTGTGATATCGAACTGATCCCGATGCAAAAGATCAATGAAGCCTATGCTCGGATGCTGAAGGGGGACGTCAAGTATCGTTTCGTGATCGATATGAAAACGATGAGCAAGTAATACAACGTTGTGAGATCAAAAGAGTTTTTTGTCGAAACATTCCTTCGACTCCGCAGATCCGAAGCGGAAGAAATCGTGCTCGACCTGGACGCGAGAGACGACCCGCCATCAAAAAATCAACGTCATGAGAAATACGGGTTAGGGTCTTCATCTTGATGCGTGTTACCAATTTCGTCGATGACATCCAGTCGCTGAAAAAACGCATCCAATACGACTGGATCAAAACGGGTTCCGCGTTCGGACAACATGATCTCCAGGCACTTTTCGCGCGGGAAACGGGACTTGTAGGGTCGTTCGCTGCCCAGCGCATCGAACACATCTGCGACACACGTAATGCGACCTTCGATCGGGATGGAATCGCCCAGCAATCCGTCCGGATAGCCCGTTCCATCCCATTTTTCGTGATGTGTACGAGCGATATTTGCGGCCAGCCCCAGCATGGGTGAATCCATGCCCATTACAAATTGTCCTCGGACATACTTCTTCAGCCCCGACGTTGCCGCCCTGGCCAGCGGCTCCATGATTTCGCAACCGAGTCGACAATGTTCTTTAATGACATCAAATTCTTCGCGACTCAATTTGCCCGGTTTCAGCAGGATCGAATCTGGAATGCCGATCTTTCCCACATCGTGCAATTGGGCCGCCAGTTCGATTTGGCGACACCAATTCGGATCGAAGCCCAACTGCCTGGCGATCACGGCTGCATACTTGCCGACGCGGATCACATGGGCTCCAGTTTCGTGGTCGCGAAACTCAGCAGCCTTTGCCAGGCAATGGATAATCTGTTCCCGCGATGTTTCAATCTGACGAGTTCTCAATTGCACCTGCTTTTCAAGCTCAACAGCGCAGTCGCGGAGGTAATCCTGATGCCGTTTTATGATCAGTGAGTTTCGCACTCTGAGAATCAAGTCAATCGGATCAACCGGTTTTGCCAAAAAATCCGTGGCACCGAGTTCGAGGGCTTCCCGCTTGATTGTTTTTTCGGAACTGGCGCTCAGGATCAGTACCGGAACATGTTTCAGCCGGTCGTCGGTTTGTCGCAGCTTCAAAATCCCGATGCCGCAGAGATGGGGCATCATGATATCCAGCAGCACGATATCCGGCTGTTGTGTCAGCATGCATTCAAATGCCTGCCGTGAGTCGGTGATGGTCAAAATATTGGTGTAGCCATCGGCAACCAGAAACCGGCGAACGACACGAACGACAAGTGGCTCGTCATCGATTATCAGAATTCGTGACTTGTGAATGGGGACCTGATTGCCAGTGTCCGTTTGTGATTGCATCCCCTGGAAAGGCAGTTGCTGCACAATTGGGACAACGGCGGTCTGTGGGATCGTCGATTGCGGTAGGAAGTTAGCGTGCAGCATACAGTCGAATACTTTCCGATTGGCCGTCCAATCGGCCAACAAGGATATTCACGTCACGGTTTAAAGGGACACATGATGAAGTCATCGACCCGAACGTTGCCGCTCCAATAATAGTTGATATTGACAACGATTCCGCCGAATCTGGCAACTGGTCGTTCCATGGCGACTATTCCGGCTGGGTCAACTCCACAGCGCAATGTATCGTTACAATTGAAAAAAACGAAACGCTGGAAGTTTTACGAAGCGTCGCGAATGTTCTGCAGAATGGCGTCAACACTGCTTTTCGCGTCGCCGAACAACATCGCGCTGTTGTCGAGATAGAATAGGGGATTGTCGACGCCCGAATATCCGGTGCCCATGCTGCGCTTCAGCACGACCGTATGTTGGGCGTGCCAACATTCCAACACGGGCATCCCATATATTGGACTTCCGGGATCATCGAGTGCACCTGGGTTGACGATGTCGTTGGCGCCAATCACCAGCACAGTCCCGGGCTTACTGAAGTCGCCATTGATTTCGTCCATCTCCAGCACGATGTCGTACGGCACTTTGGCCTCCGCCAACAACACGTTCATGTGACCCGGCAATCGCCCGGCGACGGGGTGAATGGCAAAACGGGTCGTAATGCCTTTGGACCTCAACGATTCGCAGATTTCCCGAACACTGTGTTGCGCCTGGGCGACCGCCATGCCGTATCCCGGAACGACGACGACTTCATCGGATTCCAACAACCATTGGGCTGTCTCTTCCGGTGTCGTTGTATGATAACTTCTGACGACTCCGTCATCGGCAACGGCAGAATTAGTACCGGTTCCAAATCCACCGAGAATAACGCTGACAAACGAGCGGTTCATGGCTTTGCACATGATGTAGCTCAGGATCGCACCACTGCTGCCGACAAGTGCTCCGGTGACGATCAACAAATCGTTGGGCAACAGAAACCCAATCGCGGCCGCGGCCCAGCCACTGTAGCTGTTCAGCATCGACACCACGACGGGCATGTCGGCTCCGCCGATCGCCATGATCATATGCCAACCCAGAACACAGGATACGATCGTGACAAGCAGCAACGGGAACGTCCCAATTCCAGACGAGACGGAGACATACCAAAACATTAACAGCACACACAACGCTGCCATCCCGGCATTAATCAAGTGTCGATATGGAATGGTTAGAGGCGTGCTGTCGATCCGGCCTTCCAGTTTGCCGAATGCGATGACTGAACCGGCAAATGTGTAGCCACCAATCAAGACGCCCAGAAACACCTCAATCCGGTGAATGACATCCGGTGGGTGTGCCGGATCAAAATGGATAAAATGGTTACTCAAACCGACCAAAACCGCCGCCAAACCGACAAAACTGTGCAGGATGGCCACGAGCTGAGGCATTTCAGTCATCTCGACCCGGTTTGCCAGATAGACCCCGATGGTACCACCGACACTGAGTGCGATAACCAGCAATATGTAACCGCCGTACCCAGCCCCTTCGGAAACGACTTTCACTTGATCGCCGCCATCGACCACCTCGTGAACTTCGACGCGACCAATGGCGCCACTGAACAGCGTGGCCACAATCGCCAGCGTAATGCCGATGATACCGAGTAGATTTCCGCGCCGCGACGTTTCATGTCGACTCAATCCGCGCAAACTGAAAATAAAACAGACTCCGGCAACCAGCCAAGCCATCATTGGAATACTATTGGTCATGTCAATCCTGCCTCTTGAACATGGCCAGCATGCGATGCGTCACAAAAAATCCGCCAGCGACATTGATCATGGCGATCAACACGGCCAGCGTCGCCAACAACGTCGCCAACCAATACCCCGGTACAATGATCTGCAACATGCCGCCAATAATGATGATGCCGCTGATCGCATTCGTGACACTCATCAGCGGCGTATGCAGCGCCGGGGTCACGTTCCAAATCACCTGATATCCGACGAAACAGGCGAGCACAAATACAGTAAAATGAGAGACAAAATCCGAATTTCCCGGTAATACCCAGCCAATGCCCAGCAACATCAATCCGGCAATGGCGGCCGCGCCGATCGTCGAAATCAATTTTGCATCCAACGGCAACGAATTCAGAAAATTATCGGCAGAGGCGGGCCGCGAGACTGCGGTTGCGACTTGTCGTTGCGGCGGCGGCGACGGGTCCGCAACCTTCGGTGGGGGCCACATGGTCTCGCCGTTGCGGGCTACCAAAGAACCGCGAACGACGACATCGTTCAGGTCCACGACCAGTTGACCGTCCTTTTTCGGTGTCATGTCGGTCAGCAGATTGACAATATTGTTCGCATACATTGCCGAAGATTGTTTGGGCAACCGGCTGGGTAAATCCGTATAACCGATGATGGTGACGCCGTGCTTGACGATTTTCTTGCCCGGTGCTGTCAATTCGCAATTCCCACCTTGATCGGCTGCCAGGTCGACGATCACGCTTCCTGGTTTCATACTCGCCACCATTGCCGCTGTGATCAACTTCGGAGCGGGTTTGCCGGGAATCAGCGCGGTTGTCACGATAATATCTACTTCTTTCGCCTGCCTCGCGAACAACGACATTTCAGCGGCGATAAATTCGTCGCTCATCGTTTTCGCGTAGCCTCCTTGGCCATCACCCGACTCTTCAAATTCGAGTTCGAGAAATTCGGCACCCATACTTTTGACCTGGTCCTTGACTGCCAGGCGAGTATCGAATGCTCGAACCACCGCGCCCAGGCTGTTTGCCGTACCGATCGCCGACAGTCCGGCCACTCCGGCGCCGATGACAAGTACCTTCGCGGGCGGGACTTTTCCGGCAGCCGTGATTTGTCCGGTGAAGAAGCTGCCGAACTCGTTGGCCGCTTCCACGATCGCCCGATACCCGGCGATATTGGCCATCGAGCTGAGCGCGTCCATCTTCTGCGCCCGCGAAATTCGCGGTACACAATCCATAGCCAATGCCGTCAGCCCTTTTTTGGTCAGCTCACTAACGAGCGATTCATTGCGGGCTGGCCAGATGAAGCTGATGACGTTCGCGTGATCCTGAGCCTGCTCAATCTCCGTTGTCGTCGGAGGATCGATTTTGATCACTATGTCTGCCTGGGACCAGACATTGTCAACAATCGTCGCACCCGCTTCCCTATAGTGTTCATCTGGGAAACTGGCGGAATGCCCGGCACCCGATTCAACGATCACCTGGTAACCAAGTTTGATCAGGCGTATGGTCGATTGTGGCGTGGCCGCGACTCGCTGCTCACCTTTCGCTGCTTCTTTAGGTACGCCAATAATCATCCATCACTCGTTTGATTTCAGTTACTGAATTATTCACTCATCATCGTAGTTTCAGAATCGGGCCGTCACAACCGGTCCCACGGGCCAATCATTTACCGCGGATTGCAGCTGCAAAATCGGTCCCAAAACTCGAAAAGTTCAGATTTGAGTGACGTCATGAAATCGGACAGTTCCCCCAGACGACAGGGCATTTGCCACCGTAGTGGCAGGAGCCATTTTAAAATGGGGGCGACTCACATGTGATTGGACCAGATGCGGCATCCACAACGCACGCTCGACAAGCGTGATCATGACCGTGGCATCAAACGGCTTGCGAATGTGATAGGCCCCGCCAAAATCGTGTTGACGACGGATGACATCGGGCAATTGTCCGGCAGACGTAAAAATTACCGGAACATCGCTTCGTTCCGGAATCGCGTGGATTTCGTCGATCAGGTCAGAGCCAGTTTCCATGGCGTCAACCGCCAGGTCGATGATCAACAGATCCAGCTGCACGGCCGTGGCTGTGGCGAGAGCCGACTCGCGACAGACGGCAGTAAACACACGAAAATCGTTTGGACTGAACACACTCACCGTTTGGGCAAGTGCGATGGGATCGGGATCGGCAACAAGAATACCGGGTTTCAACATTGAATTCATGGATTGGCTCAATAAATTAAAACAGTGTTTTCAAT
Organism: Mariniblastus sp.; assembly: GCA_041751295.1. Classification (GTDB taxonomy): domain Bacteria; phylum Planctomycetota; class Planctomycetia; order Pirellulales; family Pirellulaceae; genus Mariniblastus. Next base: position 1,078 of record JBGSXT010000727.1, on the reverse strand, counting down.
GCCAATCCATCAGCACTCGATTCAATTCAAATGGTCGCGGATACCGGCTCGAAACAGTCAAACCCACCGTAACCAGAAAGGTTTATCGAATCCGCGTTGCCGTTGACTTGCCCAATTTTTCCAATTCGTAAAATTCGTTTAATTCGGACTAACTGGTCAGCGAGGCTCAATCCTTACTGATTTGCCCGGATTCTTGAAATGTCGAGACCAATCATCCGAATCAGGTGTGGTGCGGCGACAGCTCTGGCACTCGATTGCAGTTGGGGATTGCACCTCGGTTGATGTCACTTTTTTTGAAAAAGCAACAGCACGCGTTTGGAGCCCTGGATCGGTTGTTGCTGTAGCAGCTTGAATTTTTTGCTGAAGATGCCAGTCACTTGCTCGAGTGCGATGTCTTCGAACAGATTGACCCGGTAGTTCATCAGGCGTTGAAACATGCTGTCGTCCGTTGGAACGAATTCAAGAATCAGATCACGATCAGTCAATGATGACAGAAATTCGCAAATTGCCCCGGTCGACATGTTGGCGGAAACCCACAAATGATGAATCAGCGCCAACGCCATTACGCAATCCGGCTTCGAACGATCAAAAAAAGAGTCCCGTTCGACGTTCATGTATCCAATCGCAGGGCTAGGATTCGCCAAATCGACGACCATCGGCTGGACTGCGGCCGGATTTTGTCGCAGTCGGCGGTAAAGAGTTTCAATCGCATCGTGATCGCCGTCGACGGACGTCACGCTGGCTCCGCAATTGGCCGCCAGAAAGCTGTAATCGCCAGTGTTGCAGCCAATGTCCAGAACGGTCCGTGGATTGGAGCTGCCCAGCAAATTGCCCACGATGCGACGTTTTTCCTGTTCCGCATGTTGGTCGTAATTACAGATGTGGGAGTATTGCGTCCAGATTCCCGAAGTCCGATATCCAGTGGCAAGTTTTTCGAGCTTACGGCGCAGGCGCTGCAGATTGAATATCTGGGGTTGCGGGCTGGAATCAGCCTTCACGGGAGCCTGTCGCACAACTCGTTGCGAATTCCTGTTTTCCGAACGGCGATGCAGCCACCACGGAATTGTCAAATCCAACA
>JBGSXT010000726.1:0-4855 GCA_041751295.1 Mariniblastus sp. | reverse complement strand
AACTGAGATCAACGATCGGCTGGTCCAGAATCCTCACGTAGCCACGATCGATGTTCCCCTGCCGGACGCCATCCAGCGGCGGAAATTTGTGGAAGTCGCGACAGGGGACAAACAGGCTGAACGATTGGGTTCGTTTTCGCTGGATGGAATCGCACAATTGTCGAGCGGACTGAACTTGATCAATCTCAACGTGGCGTTGTCCCGGTTGGGGTCGGACGGCAAATCGATCGATGCGGTCCGATTTCGGCAAATGAAGAAGAAGATGATCGAGCGACAGTGCCAGGGACTGGTCAGCTTTGTCGAACCGGATCACACGCTGGACATGGTCGTCGGACACGAAGCTGCCAAGGAACGCTTGCGACAGGATGGTCAATGGATCAGCAGCGGTCGTTTGGATGCAGCGCCGATGGGCTACCTGATATGCGGACCAGTGGGTACCGGAAAGTCGTTTCTGGCCGAATGTTATGCCGGCTCGATCGGTATTCCGTGCATCGTATTGCGCAATTTCCGATCGAAGTATGTTGGCGAGACGGAGGGAAATCTGGAACAGGTGCTGACCGTGCTCCGTTCACTAGGACCGGTGGTTGTGATCATCGATGAAGCCGACGCGGCGCTGGGCGATCGCAGCTCCGATGGCGATTCCGGGACATCCGGCCGGGTCTTTTCGATGATCGCCAGCCAGATGGGGAACACCAAATATCGGGGACGAATCGTTTGGATGTTGCTAACCAGCCGCCCGGATCTGCTGCCGATCGACTTGAAACGGCAGGGACGGGCCGAAGTTCATATTCCGCTTTTCTATCCTCAGGAACAGGAAGAAATAAAACAAATGTTCAGTGTCATGGCCGGCAAGAACCGGATTCAGATGGCCAACGACGCGATACCCGATGTTCCAACACCGGGGGACTTGAGTGGTGCCGATATCGAAAGCGTCGTTCTGAATGCAAAACGGCGGGTACTGGCTGATGGTCGGGAGACCGTGGAGCGGAGCGACATGGAATATGCACTAAAGACATTTATCCCGTCTGCACAGGGACTTGAAAAAGAGATGCAGGAATTGGTGGCTGTGCTGGAATGCACCGATCGCGAGTTCCTGACGGACGATTGGCGGCAGGCGATCGACGCACCGGAGGGTCGCAGCCTGTTGCAAAAACGGGTGCATGGGCTGCGCCAGATGATTGAAACATTAACGTAGCGTGTTGGGTATTGGGTACTGGAAATTGGAGAATAAACATGAAACGGAACAGCTGGTTAGACGAAAACGCAAAATCCACCGTCATTGATGATCGGACCAAAAACATGGAGACGTTTGTCAGTGCCATGGCCGACGGTCGGATCGACGACCGCGAATTGGCGTCCCAGGAAAAACGTCTGGTGGAATTAATGAAAAAGGTCGAACCAACCCTGGACGACGCCGCACATGAACAGGTGACACTGCTGTTGTGCGAAATGTCAGCCTTTAGCACGATGCAAACGCTGCACGCGATCTGGGAATCGAGGCCAAAGTCCACCTTTCGCGGTTGATTGGCGACGATGGTCTGGCGTTCGACCTGAGTCTATCGAAAGGATGCCTAGTTGTGAAACTGACTACAATTACATCAAAATAACGATTCGGTTCACTTCCCTTCGACATGCGTATGGCTCGCATTGCAGATTTTATATCATTAGGAGTAGGTAATTATGGCTGGCCAACCGAAACCTGTTTTCTACATCGCGGTGGCGATGGTGGTTCTGGCACTGATCGGATTTGCAGTCTATCAGGCCCGTGATGTGATTGCGCCTCAGGGAAATGGCAATCGGGCTGCCGACAAAGGGGACGACATTGATCCTGGCAAAATGGGCATGCCGACGGGCGACGATTCGGGAGGTGTTGAAGCGCCCGATACCGCCACAATAACGACAGTCAAGGAATATGAATTCAAGCCGTCCGAGCGATTGCCGGCGGTCCAGGGGATCGCAGCGTTTCAGGAACTGGAAGACAATACGATCAAATTTGCGCTCAATATCTGGGCCGGTTGGGCACCGATCATCTACGCCAATAACGGTTTTTCGGCGAATAAAGTCTGGAAGACCCCGGATGGCCAGGAATTCAAAGTCGAATTGGTGCTGATCGATGACCCGGTCGCCATGCGGGATGCATACGCCAGCGGTAATGTACATATCGGTTGGGCGACGCTGGACATGTTGCCACTCTTCATGGAAGGCTTCGTCAAGAAAAATGGCGAGCCGCGAGACAGTCGGGTCATGCCGAGAGTTTTCCAACAGATTGACTGGTCCAACGGTGGTGACGGGATTGTTGTCCGCAAGTCCATCGGAACGGTCGCCGATCTGCGCGGCAAACGGATCGCTCTCGCCGAGAACTCACCGTCCGAATATTTTCTGTTGAACACGCTGGTCCACGGCGGAGTGCAGCCCAGCGAAGTTGAATTTGCGTTCCTGGGCGATGCGTTTCAGGCGGCCGCGGCCTTCAATGATGACGACGACATTGCCGCCGCCGTGTCGTGGGCACCCGATATTTACAATTTGGAAAGTGTCCCCAAAAACAAAATGCTGGTGACCACGGCAACCGCTAACAAATTGATCGCCGATGTCTGGTTTGCCCGCGCTGATTTCGCGACCAAGCATCCGGAAATCTGTGAAGGCCTGGTGCGAGGCATTTTCGATGCCATGGAAGCCTTGAAGACCGAAGAAGCAAAAAATTCGGTTGCCCTATTAATGGCCACGGGATATGGACTGCCGGCCAGCGATGCGCTGTCCATGCTCGGTGACGCCCATAGCACCAATTGGGCTGAGAATTACCAGTTCTTCATCAACACGACCAACCCGACGAATTTCGAACGGATTTGGAACAATGCCTATTACTTGTACAAAAAACGCCGCAAAATCAGCCATCAACAGGTTCCATTTGATCAAGTCATGGATTTTTCGATCATCGAAAAACTGGGCAAGGAAGAAAAGTATTCCAGTCAACGGGACGAATACACCGTCAGCTTCGTGCCCAAGTCCACTTCGGAAGTTCGCGGTGCAGAAGAAATTTTGACGAACACCGTCAAAATCCATTTTTATCCTAACAGCTTTGAACTGTTTAAGAAAATCACCCAGCGCGACGGGGACAAGGATGTCGAAGTCGCCTACGACCCAAACGTCAATTTTGTACTGGAAGAGATCGCGAAACTTGCCGGCCAGTTTGGCACGGCCCGCATTATCATCGAAGGTCACACCGACGGGTCGATGAAAGGCAAGATTGGGATGGCAGTCGTTAAGGAACTGTCCCTCAATCGGGCACAATCCGTCAAGGAGGCACTGGTCAATCAATTTGAACTCGATCCCAACCAGTTCAACGTAGAAGGTATGGGTTGGGAGCGGCCGATCGATCCTGGAGATCCGATGAACCACGCGGGAAATCGTCGCGTGGAAATCAAAGTCTATCCGGCCGAGGCGGGGCAGTAGCGTGCTTCTCCCTGGTCACGACCGGCGAGTATCAAAGTCGCAAGGGGTCGAATATGATTCACGAGTCGGATATAACCGCCGCTCTAATTGAAAATAGATTTCCCGATGAAAAATTTGGGCAGGCACTTGCGATCGAATGACAGGCGAACCGGGCAAATCAGAACAGCCGAACGCGGCGACAGGGAACGAATTGGCGCGCGTCGCTAAACGATCGGCAGCCGATGCTGAAGCCGCCCTTCGCCAGTACGAACAGGATGAACAGCGCCTTGCTTCGGAACAACCGGACGCAATCCGCGAGAAGCCTCTGGCGACAGTTCAAAACACGAGTTCTGAGTACCGGGGACCTGACAGACAATCCGGTGTTAGTCGACAATCGTTCAAACTTCGCCAACCAATCAATACCTGGCTGGCGGTCGGGTTGGGAATCATTTCCGTCCTGTTTTTTCTCGGGCTATGGTGGTTTCTGACGCGCGGCGAAGTGTCAGAATACCGCATCGTCAGTCCGGCCACGCTACCCAGTCCGGCGGAAACGTTTGAGGCCTTCGAGGATTTGTGGTTCGATCGGAAACTGACCCAGAACACTTGGGTCACTATTCGCCGCGTAACAATCGGGTTTGCATTGGCCGCCTTTATTGGCATTCCAATGGGAGTAATGGCCGGGTGTTTTGCACCGGTACGCGCATTGCTGGCGCCTGTCGTTATCTTCGGACGCAATATCCCTCTGGCGGCATTGGTTCCGCTGACATTCTTCATGTTTGGAATCGGCGAGGGGCAAAAAGTCATGTTCATTTTCATCGCCTGCGTCGCCTTTGTCATTTCCGATGCCACAACAGCAATCATGGAGGTCAGCGAAAAATATGTCGACACGGCATTCACGCTGGGAGCCAATCGTTGGCAAACGATTGTCAAAGTGCTGTTTCCGCTGGCCCTGCCGAGTATCATCAACTCCCTTCGGCTGCTGTTTGGACTTGCGTTCGGATACATCATGTTGGCCGAGTCAATTCGTCTTGGCAGCGAAGTGGGTGGTCTTGGCAATCTGATCAACGTGTCCCAAAAGCGTGGGTTGCGCGAAGATATTTATTTGATCATCATCATCATTCCCGTGATCGCATTGGCCATTGATCGGGCGCTCTATTGGATACAGCGGCAGTTGTTCCCATATCGATACGGTTCGGCTGGAATATTGAATGATCTTGTGCGTGCTGTGGCGGGGCAATGGGACGACTTGAAAACGGGCATGTTCCGGCCAGTCCCCCCTTTTGATCAACTCGTTATCGAAAACCCGAACGAAACCGGGGTCAAACTTGACTGACGCCCCAATCGACAATGCCGAAAATATTGGAGTCGGCCGGGTTCAGGACCGTGTTCGGTCGCCAGCCGAAGTGCCGGGTGCGCACCTTGTCGA
>JBGSXT010000725.1:0-14678 GCA_041751295.1 Mariniblastus sp. | reverse complement strand
TCGCTGACCCGGTAAAAATCAATTACGATTTGCGAACCAACATCCTGCCCGCGATCCTTGACCAGTACAAGGAGAAAACCGGTGCTGCCTTTGCGGTCAATTGGGAAGGGGAGCAGGCGCAGACAATCGAATCGATGATCAGTATGTTCACCGGATTCGGAATTGCACTGTTAGGTATGTACGTGTTGTTGACGCTGGAATTCCGATCTTATATCCAACCCGTCATAATCATGGCAATTATCCCTTTCGGCTGGCTGGGCGCCGTGATGGGGCATGCCATTCTGGGTCTCGAATTGTCGCTGTTCAGCTTTTTTGGACTGATCGCACTTACTGGAGTGGTCGTGAATGATTCGATTGTTCTGGTCGACTTCATCAATCATCGGATTCGTGATGGCAAGCCGTTGCAGGAGTCATTGGTGGAAGCGGGTCGACGGCGTTTTCGAGCGATCATGCTGACATCCATGACGACAGTCGCCGGTCTGTTTCCAATGCTGTTGGAAACGTCCTTGCAGGCTCAGGTTCTGATCCCGATGTCGGTCAGCTTGATCTTTGGTTTGATGACCGGAACGTTCTTGATCCTGTTCCTGGTGCCGGTTTTTTATAGCCTTTATGGTAGCCTGCTGGATTGGCTTGGCATCCCGCTCGATCAAAGCCCATTTGATGAAGTGGATTCCAGTGTCCATTATCCACCAACTGGGCCTGCCAAACCGGAAGTCGCAATTACGTAGCCAGATGTCCTCCCACCGCACATGGACAAACAGTTCGCCGCGACCCGGTAACTGAGCCTTTGTCGTTGATCGAGTTCCCGAGTGCGGCCCGCTTTTAAGCTGCCCAATCGAATGAATTCCCCATAACACATTGGTCAACTATCGATCATCCTTATATCGCAGTACGTTAACTATTAACGCTGTCCAGCTAAACAATGGCTGATTCGATCAGAATCGCCAGTCTTTGCTGGTGCGATCGAACCAGTCAGACTGCTTGTCGGTCAAACCGCGGAGTGGATTCCGATTCCAATCACCTGTCGCACAGCCGCTGCTCAACAGGAATGCCGCGATCATCAGTCCGAAGATAGTTTTCATGACTTTATCTTTCGAAGAATTCATTCGTTGCAACCGATTACAAGGATGAATCGACAATTCGCCCTACCGGTAAACTGGCACTTGCCACTCAGCTGACGCGGCAATATTTTCCATATTCCGCCGGGGAGCATGTCAAAATTGATGATCCCTGTCCAGACGTCTATTGGAACAGGTGAATGCAGTCATATTTCCGATGCCTGTCGTGTTGGTTCGATAATCGTTGCCTGCGACGATTCGTCTTTGCAGGTTTTCAAATGTATCGCGCTACCGGATAATTTGCCTCCAACAAGTCGCAGCCTTTAACATGGGTAAAGAATTGGCAGCAGAAGATGAAAAACTTGATGTTTTGGTGATTGCACCTCATCCGGACGACGCCGAATTGGGAATGGGAGGTGCCATCTTGCGGATGCTATCGCGCGGAACCCGAATCGGAATATTGGATTTGACGGACGGCGAACCGACGCCCCATGGCTCGCCGGAAATTCGCGCCCGCGAGACTCAAGCTGCAACCAGAGTGTTGGGCATTCAATGGCGAAGTAATTTGGGGCTGCCCAACCGCAGCCTTGAACCAACGCTGGAAGCGAGAGCACTGCTTGCCGGAGTGATTCGCACGACACAGCCCAAGTGGCTGTTTGCACCCTACTGGATCGACGCCCATCCCGATCACGTGGCGGCAACCCGATTGGTAAACGATGCCCGCTTCTGGGCCAAGTTGTCCAAAACCGATTTGCCAGGCGAGCCGCATCATCCACAGCGAATTTATAATTACTATTGCGTGCATTTGAAGACTCACCCGCAACCGGCATTTGTGCTGGACATTTCCGACTTGTGGGAAAAAAAAATCGAGGCGATCAAGTGCTTTCAGAGCCAATTCGTGCTGGGGCGGGAGGCGGCGAGTCCTTCGTTCCTGGAACAATTACAGTTCGAAGCCGCCTGGTGGGGGAAGTCGATCGGAGTGAAATATGGAGAACCATTTCACAGTCGCGAACCAATCGGACTGACCGGCTGGGATAATCTGATTTGATAACACTTTACATGCTTGCCACTCTGCCCCAACAAAAGCCCAATTGCAGAACTGGTTGTAAGGTAATGCCAAGTGTTCGTGGAGCCTGTGCAAACATTGCGCGGAATGCGAGCGGTAAGCTGATTGATAGACTTTTACAACAAACAGTTTAAATTAAGCAGTTGAAAAATTTGCCCTGGCTGGAAACGTACGTTTTGCGAGAAACGAGGCTTGCCCGTGATCCGCTATACTCTCCATAACTTGAATTCAATAATTGAACATTGACTATCAATGAGTGAAAAAACAGGCAAGTCAGTTTTCCTCGCCGTATTCACAATTTGGGCGGTAGTTGTTTGTGCCTGTGACCAGCCAGCCCATTTTGACGCCCTGTCGGCGTTTCCATCGAATTCAAAACAGCAATCGATCCGGGAAATCGAATTAATACCTGTCGCGGGCGAGCCTGCCAACAAATATTCAGTTTCCGGTGCGGCCAACCCTCAGCCGGACGAAATTCCGGAATTGGAAGTTGTCATTTCGCGAGGAGTCAAAGGACGGGCTTTCAAAACGAACGATTCGAAGGTTGCGTCTGGTAAATTCATTTTGCTGGATGCCATTTCCGCCGGCTTTCGCATGAAAGATTCCGGACAAATGGCGGAAAGCCACATCGACAAACTGTCGTCCCCCTTTACCGGCTCAGGCATCGCCATCGGTGATATTGATGGCGATGGATTACAGGACATCGCGGTCGCCAGCCGCGATCGAGGGATGCGGTTGTTCAAGAACATTGGAGACCTGAAGTTCAAAGATGTCACTGAATCGGTCGGTATCGGTATTGAATCGAAGTGGGGATCGGCACCTGTGCTCGTCGATATCAATGACGATGGGCTATTGGATATTTACCTGTGCGGATACGACTCGCCCAATCTGCTGTTCATCAATCTCGGGCGCAAATTCAAGGAACAGGCGAACCGGTTCGGTTTGGATTTTCAGGGTGCCAGCGTTGGGGCGACGTTTGCGGACTACGATCGGGACGGCGACCTGGATATGTTTTTGGTGACTAATCGCTTGACACCAGCCGAACCGGTTGGAAAGCTGCCATTGGATCAGGAACCGGGCAAGCCGCCGCAAATCCAGGAACAATTCCTGGAATTGAATCATTTGATCCAGTATCGCGACGGCAGCTATCGGCCAGTTGAATCGGGGCAATTCGATCGCCTGTTTCGCAACGACGGTTACCGTTTTGTCGACGTCTCCACAGAGACCAAGATCGGGATGCATCCGTTTCAAGGCATGTCGGCGATTTGGTGGGATTTCAATAATGACGGCTGGCCGGATTTGTTCATTGCCAATGATCACCGGGATGCCGACCAGCTGTTTCAAAACAACGGTCTCAATGATCAGGGCGTCGTTACCTTCACGGATGTCGCAGCCGATTTCCTGCCCCACATTCCGCTGTTTTCCAAGGGGACGGACTTTGGTGATTTGAATAACGATGGCCGTTGCGAATTATTGACCACAGGAGCCGCCGGCAGCGGCCAGAGCAACAGGCTGATGATGACGGGAAATCTGTACGGTCCGAAAACCGATGCACCGTTTCTGCATTGGGGCACCGTGCCTCAACAGATGGAAAATGCCGTTTTGTTTAACAACGGCACCGATCGATTCACCGATATCGCGCGGATGGCGGGGTTGGCCGCAACGGATTGGTCGTGGTCGGTTCGAGTGGCGGACCTGGATAACGATGGGCTCAATGATCTGATTTACTCCAACGGCCGTATCAGGGATTTCCTCAACAATGACCTCAATCGCGAGTTTCATGCGTCGGAATTGACGAAACATCAATACTGGTTCGATCAACAACCGCTCAAAGTCCCGGATCGGGTGTTCAAAAACAAAGGCGAACTGCAGTTTGAAGATGTCACGGAAAAATGGGGCCTCGATCGGCAGTCTCTAACGCAAACCCTGGCCACAGGCGATTTGGACAACGACGGCGATTTGGATCTCGTCATGGGCGGTTTCGACGAAGAGGTTGCTGTCTACCGCAACGATTTGACAACCAAGAATTCGATGCGGATAAAGCTTGTTGGCCTGCAATCCAACAGTCAGGGGATTGGCGCCAGAGTTCGATTACAGGTGGTCGAAGGTGAACCGGAACAGACTCATTGGGTCAGTCCGACTCGCGGTTTTCTGTCGACAAGTGAGCCGACGATCCATTTCGGATTGGGTACTGCCACACAGGTTCATCGACTGGAAATTGATTGGCCCTCGGGCGGCAGCCTGAAACTGTTTGAGCTCAAGGCGAATTATCTTTATCACCTTGAAGAACCAAAATCGTCTGGCTTCGTCAGCCAGTCCACGCATCTGGTGAACAACAACTCCATGTTCGCTCCGGAAAAAACGGCGCTTAGCGAGTCCGCCATGGAAGAACTGGACTTCAACGATTTCGAGCATCAGCCGTTGTTGCCATTTCAACACTCGAAACTCGGACCGGGAATCTGCTGGGGCGATATCGACGGGGACGGCGATTACGACATGTTTCGGGGGGGGGCGGCATTCGATCAGGGAGTCATTTTTGAGAATCAGGGGCAGTTGCAATTTGAAATTGCCGATCAATCCTGTTTCGAATCGAACAGTCGCAGCGAAGACCTCGGTGCGATTTTTTTCGATGCGGATGGCGATGGCGATGTTGACTTGTACGTGGTTAGTGGTGGCGTCGAGAGCAGGAAGGGTGATACCGATCTGCAGGACCGCCTGTACCTGAATGATGGAACAGGCCAATTCGAGAAAGCACACGATAAACTGCCGGACTTGCGAATCAGCGGTTCCAGCGTTTCGGCGACAGACTTTGACGGCGACGGTCGCATCGATCTGTTTGTCGGTGGCCGGGTCCAGCCGCAGAATTATCCGGAAACTCCCCAATCGGTACTGTTGCGAAACACAGATAATGGGTTCGTGGATGTCACCGAACAAGTCGCTCCGGAACTTGCCAAATCCGGAATGGTCACGTCAAGTATCTGGGTCGACATCGATCACGATAACAGGCCAGACTTGATGCTGAGCCACGAATGGGGACCAATCAGGTGTTTCCGCAATGATGGTGAACAATTGTTGGAGGTCACGGAGACGGCCGGTTTGAGTGATCGAATTGGACTGTACCAAAGTCTCTGCGCGGGGGATGTCGACAATGACGGAGACACTGACTTCGTTGTTGGAAACCTGGGACTTAATACGGAATACACGGCCTCCAGCCGCGACCCCATCCACATTTATCATGGCAATTTTGGGGACGCTGATTTTAAACAGACCGTGGAAGCGATCAGCGTCAATGGCATCGAATATCCGCGGCGTGGGTTGGAACTGTTGCAGCAGCATTTTCCCCAACTCGAACAGAAATATTCATCGGTCAGCCAGTTCGCGGCGGCACCACTGCGCGAGATTTTTTCGGACCAACAATTGTCTATGGCGACCCATCGGATGGCGAACTCACTCGAATCTGGAATACTCATCAACGAATCGAGCCCGTCCGAGATCCAATTCTCATTCAAACCACTCCCCCGGCTGGCTCAGACCAGTCCGATTTACGGCAGCCAGCTGCGTGACATTGATGGTGATGGCCACCTGGATCTGTACGTGATCCAGAATAATTCGCGCGTTTTCGCCGAAACTGTTCCCTTCGACAATGGGGTCAGCCTGCTGTTGATGGGCAATGGAACCGGCGATTTTGCGCCCGTATCGCCCGCGAAGAGTGGTCTGCAGATCGTAGGCGATGGGACAGCTTTGACCGCCGGCGATTGGGATCTCGACGCGAAAGTCGATTTCATTGCCGCGACCAACGACGATGGCATTCATGCTTTTACCAATCGATCATCCCATTTCCCGTTCGCTCTGGACATGGCAACCATCAGCGAAGGCCGTAACTTCATTGGAGCCAAAATCATCCTCGAATTGAATAACGGCTCGAAACAGTTGCATCAGATTTCGGTCAACGATGGCTACCTCTCGCAGTCTCCGCCAATTATCTTCTCCGGGTTGAAACAAGTGGAAAAAGTCACTGTGAGTTGGCCCGACGGCACAACCAAATCAGGGTCTGCGGAAACGATTCTCGGCCGGCCAGCAACGGGAAAACAATAACAGATGCCCTCGACTACAAGGAATCTGTCGCGTAGCAGACTTGCCTTCGCAAGGGCCAAAGAATTGATGCCAGGCGGCGTCAACAGTGCAGCGCGGGCCTTCGGAGCCGTCGGCGGTGATCCGATCGTGATGGCCCGTGGCGAAGGTGCCTACCTGTTCGATATCGATGGCAATCGTTACATCGACTACATCGGTTCCTGGGGGCCATTGATCCTCGGTCACCAGTATCCCTCGGTAAAAACGGCTATTCAAGCGGCTGCAGAAAACGGTACGACTTTCGGCACACCGACACTGGCCGAAAATGAGCTGGCCGAATTGGTTATTGCCGCTGTTCCATCGATGGAAATGGTTCGACTGGTCAGTTCAGGAACCGAAGCCACGATGAGTGCGATTCGAGTCGCCCGCGGGTACACCGGTCGCGATCTGGTCGTCAAATTCAACGGCAATTACCACGGTCACGTCGATAGTCTGTTGGTCGCCGCAGGCAGCAGTGCAACCACGCTGGGCGCGCCGAACTCACCGGGTGTTACGCTCGGCACCACGCGCGACACGATCGTGCTGGAATACAACAATCCGCGGCAGGTTGAGGAATTATTTCAGCGCACCGGAGACAAAATTGCCGGCGTGATTCTTGAACCGATCTGCGGCAACATGGGCTGCATCGTGGCGGATTCGCAGTTTCTTGCCGTGTTGAGGTCGCAGACTTTGCGACATGGTGCAGTTCTGATCTTTGATGAAGTCATGACTGGTTTCAGGGTTGGGATCGGCGGTGCCCAATCGCTGCTCGCCGTCCAACCAGACATGACAACGCTGGGAAAAATTGTCGGCGGCGGGCTGCCATTGGCCGTTTTCGGTGGCAAACGGGAAATCATGCAGCACGTTCTGCCTTCCGGAAAAGTCTTTCAAGCCGGCACGCTCAGCGGCAATCCGCTGGCCACGGCTGCCGGAATCGCCACGCTGAAAGAGTTGCTGGAAAATCCTCCTTATGAAAAATTGGAGGCGCTTGGCGAGCGATTGGAAAAGGGGTTGGCTGCTGCCTGTGACCACGCGCGTATTGAATCCTGCATCAACCGGGTCGGCAGCATGTTGACTCTGTTTTTTGGTTCCGGACCCGTTACCGATTGGCAAACCACCAGTCGCTGCAACACCGAATTATTCGCCAGGTTTTTTTGGGGGCTGATCGAGCGGGGCAGCTATCTGCCGTGCAGTCAATTCGAAGCGATGTTTATCTCGGCTGCCCATACGACTGACGACATCGACAACACAATAACGGCTGCCGAACAGGCCCTGCTCCAAACCGGGCTGGAAATCTGATTTTAACGTTATCGGATTATAATTGGCTTGTGAGACATGCGGGATAACCGAATGCTTGCCAGGGATGCTGCGATCAGGCAAAATCAGTGGATCGGGGTACGAATGGAATGACCGCTTGAAAAAAGAGACGCAGTACAACTGGCGAAAAATCCTCTGGACAGGCATTCTGGTATGCGTGCTGGTCTATGCGTTCGGTGAACCATATCTGGAAAAATGGTCGGGTGTCGATCTCCCCTCGATTCGGGACCAGGGGGACAATGTGCAGCCGTACCTCACTCCCACCGGCAGCAAAAACCGTTTGCAATCGCCTGCCGGTCTGATTTATGGAATGGCAGCTGGAGGTGAACATCGAGTCGATCATGTGATGAGCCATTCACGCGACGATCCTTCCCGTCCAGTCCACAGTGTGTTCGAAGGAACCGAACAAGAAATATTGCAGGTCATTGATGAGGCATACGCGCTGATCAAATCAAAATCCAATCGCGTTCGCAGTCGACCGGATGATCGGCTCAATTTTCGAGTGGAACATATGGTGGATCTGCAGCGCACGATCGGCTACCTGGGCGGTCAGCGTGGCCGTCGCGAAAACCATCCGCCGCGCACCAAAATCACACTCGTACTGGACAACGAAACATTCGTGATCACGGCCTATCCCGACCAATGAGTGGGCGATTGCCAGCCACGAGTCGGGATGTCATACCAATCTCCGTGCAAAGGTGAGTTTGCGATAATCTGGTTCGATTTTTACGCCATCGATTTACGATTGGTCAACACCGCTGCAATCGCATCGCAGAGGGGATCGAGATTGGTCGCGTTGATGCCGGCAACATTGATGCGGCCGCTCCTGAGCAGATAGACCGAGTGATCTTCTTTCAATCGGTCGGCAGCTTCTCCGCTGATCCCTGATTGGCTGAACATCCCTCGTTGTCGTCGGATATGTTCAAAACTGATTTCGGGCAGACGCTGCTTGATCGCGACCACAAACATTTCTCGCAACTCGCCAATCCGAATCCGAATCGATTCCAGTTCAGTCAGCCAGTCGCGGCGCAACACATCGTCGAACAGGACTTTGGCCACGATCGCTGCGCCGTGGGTGGGCGGCGTGGAATACATCGTTCGAATGATGGACTTGAATTGACTCATTACCGCCAGGGCATTGACCGTGCTCCTGCCGACGACAGTAATCGCTCCCACCCGTTCCCCATACAGATTGAAATTTTTGGAAAACGAACTGCAGATCAGTGCTTCGTGGCCCCGATCGCAGAATTCCCGAATCGGCTGGGCATCGGCGTCAACGCTGATCCCAAATCCCTGATAGGCAAAATCGAAAATGGGAAACAGCCGTTGCCGCTCGAGGGCATCAAATATCGTTCGCCATTGTTCCGGCGTGGGATCGACACCGGTTGGATTGTGGCAAACGGTGTGCAGCAGAATCGCATCGCCGGCATCCATCTTGGCAATGGTTTCCATCAATTGCCCGAAATCGAGCGCCGCATTGGATCGGTCCAGCCACGGGTAGCGAAGTATTTCCAGACTGGCCCCGTGAAAAATACTGACGTGATTGGCCCAACTGGGGTCACTCATCCAGATTTTCCGCACACCGCCGACCTGTTTCAATAAATCGCCGGCGATTCTGAGAGCGGCCGTTCCGCCTGGTGTTTGCGCCGAAAGGACCCGTCCGGCGTCCACTGCGGAATGGCGATGGCCCAATATCAGGTCCGGAATGAGACGATTGTAGGAACCCAGTCCATCGATCGGCAGATAGACGTGACTTTGAGCTTCGTCGAACAGCTGCCGAGCGGCTTTTCGCACGCACCGCATGATCGGTGTTTGGCCAGATTCGTCCTGGTACATGCCGACGGTGAGGTTGATTTTTGTTGGATTTGGATCACGGTTGAATTCCTCGCTCAATCCAAAGATGGCGTCCGGCGGGTTGAGCGCAATCGATTCGAACATTTGATTACCTTGACGATGTTGGCTGTATCGTGGGAAAATCGAAGTTTACGTCCGGCGTTATCAATCAGACAGCCCCCGAACAACGCGACGTCCAATTTCGCGACCAGAATCAAAACCTTAAACACGCCCCTCAGAAAAAATTCATGTCGCGAAAAACTGGTTTATGGTTGATCGGAGCCCGTGGCGGTGTCGCAACCACCGTAGCGGTCGGGTTATCGGCGTTGCAACAGCAGCAAACAAACCGCTTCGGCTTGGTCAGCAGTCTGCCGGAATTTGAGTCGCTCGGTCTGATCGACTGGGATTCGCTGGTGATTGGAGGTCACGAGATTCGAAGTGCCAGCTGTGTTGACGAAGCTCGTAGTTTGAGTCTCGGACCTCAGCCCGTAATCGATCCTCGACTGGTGGCCGGAGCAGTTGAACTGCTGAACCGTTTTGACCGATCGATACGCCCCGGAATTCTGCTCAATGCGGGTCAGGCAATCGAGCAACTGGCTAGCCCTGATCATGTTGTTGAACGAGGCAACGGCCGCCATGCGATCAGAGTCTTGCAGCAGGATCTGCGCGATTTCCGCGATCAGCACGATTGCGAATGTGTCGTGGTAATCAACGTCGCTTCCACCGAACCGGCGATATCATCCGACTATTTTCCGGAGTCTTGGGAGGCATTTGAAGCGCTGCTTGATGAACCGGATTGCCAACTTCCGTCCAGTACTATTTACGCGATTGCTGCACTCGACCTTGGGATGCCGTACATCAACTTCACCCCCTCGCTGGCCAACAATCTGCCAGCGATTGGAGAATTGGCAGTCTTGCGTCAGACCTGTCATATGGGGCACGACGGAAAAACAGGCGAGACGTTTATCAAAAGCGTGCTGGCTCCCGCATTCGCCAAGCGGAATCTGGAAGTGATGAGCTGGGTCGGGCACAACATTTTTGGCAACATGGACGGGCAGATCTTGAATGATCCGGCCAACAAACAGGTCAAAGTCGCCAGCAAGAACCGGATGCTTGAACAGCTGTTGGGTTATCAGCCGCAATCCCACATCAGTATTGAATACATCAAGAGCCTTGGCGATTGGAAAACCGCCTGGGACCATATCCATTTTCGCGGTTTCCTCGGCACGCCCATGACAATGCAATTTACGTGGCAGGGTTGCGATTCGATCCTGGCGGCACCGCTGGTCCTGGACCTGCTTCGATTCACGCAACGGGCGCACCGTAACGGACAGATTGGACTGCTGATCTTTCTGTCGAGTTTTTTCAAGTCCCCATTGGGAACTGACGAACATGAGTTTAGTAAACAGTTCCAGCATTTGACCGAATGGGCCAGTCGCGTCGGTGCAACTAATTAAACAGATTGCTCGAAGTTAAGTGTTCTACTCTTGGGCAACGGCGCCGACAACGACCTCCTGCGACTGTCCAGTTTCGTTGAATTTCGTTGCCGGTCTCATTTCACAATAGCAACAGATAGACGACCATGATTGCGCCTACCGCGGATAGCAGGAGAGCGCTGATCACCGCGCGGCGATATCCTGAACGAAATTGAATTGAAACGTTGCGGTGATATTGCAGGAATCGCCAATGTTCGATCCCTGCGGCAAAGTTCACAATAACTCCCAGTACCACCATCGCCGCGCCAATCCAGACCGACCACCGCGGAGTTTCCGTCGGCTGGCCGCCTTGAAGAAGCACGATCTCTCGCAGGAACAAGCCGAATTTGGCCACGAGGAACCCAAAACCCATCATCGCCAGACCCGATCGAATCCACGCCAACAGGGTACGTTCCGAAGCGAGGATAACGCGAGGATCGTCTTCTCGGACAGGTGGCGGCAACTCCATGTCGCGATCGATTGCTGCGGATTTTTCTGCCATGTAGATTCCTGATTGCTCGCATAGTGTTGCGATAATGGTGTTCTATTTTCGAGGATTATCGCAATTTAATCGATTCTTTGATAATTCTGACTTGTCAAAACGGGCCGGCCAATTAGCCTTGATTTTAGCGGCTATTACGATCGTAACGGTCTTGCCGGTCGCAATTGAGGCATATTTCTCCGCAGACAGATCAGGAAAAGCTCGGGTACATGATGTATCCGGGCTTTATTCGTTTCATGGCAGTCATGGAGGGCAACCTTATTCGTCCTCGTCGGACTCTTCCTGGAGCTCACCGGATTCGATCGGAAATCCGTAGCCTTCATTTAGCCAGTTTCCCAAGTCGACCTGCTGACACCGAACGCTGCAAAATGGCAAACTTCCAGACTCCATGCGATTGAAACTTTTTCCACACAGAGAACACTTCAAAGGCTGATTTTGAAAGTGCTTCGGTTCCAAATCGCGCTCGCCAGGCAATCGCTTACCTCCTTCCCGATCACTTTCAAACATGGTCTCAATCCGGTCCCGTCGATTTGACTATGGCTGCTTCAATTTCCGCGTCCCATCGCGGGCCTGGTCAACCAGGTCTGTTGCCCATTCGAAACTCTGATTTAGTTCAATGATCGAATCATAGATGACCATTGCCTCACTCTTTGGCAACGCAGCGGCGCGATTCAGCTGTCGTTCGATCGACTGGCGAACTGTTTGAATCTGTTCCGCTGCATCGCGTTCAATCTGCTTCAACCAGGACTTGGCAGCCTGCACGCATTCGTAATCTTTGGCGTCCAGTGTTTTGTCGTTTTTATAGAGGTTTATAAAAGCATTCATTTGATTCAGTGCTTTTGGCGCGTCGAATGCGACCGAGTCGGTGATCTTCAAGAAATCCTTCTCGATATTCGACAGTAATCCAGGCCGGTTACGTCGAGCAGCCAGAAAATTGACTTTTTGAATTCCCGGCGCCAAATCTCTCAATTCGGTAACCCATGCCGATCGTTCATGATGTGGATAATGTTTCAAAAACTCACCGATCATTTCCAAAATCTGATGGGGCCGATCGCGATTGGATTCAATTTCATTCAGAAAAACTTCCGCCGTCGGAACGCGATTGACTCGTACGATTCCATAAATACCAGCCAACAATACCGTCAGCAACAGGGCGAACAGTCCCAATTTGACCTTCAAAGATTGCCGCACGGCGCGTTCCGGCGGAGACTTAGTCAGTTCCGCAGGTATCGCATCCGGGACAGCAGTGTAAAAATCTTCCTGCTGGCGCTGGCCAAATTTGGATTTTTGCGACGAGTGAAGCACTTCAGCCGCAGTGTTGATCCGGGTTGAGTCCGCCAATAGCGGGTCGTCTGGCATGACAACTGCGCGATCATCATGCTGGGACAAGGTATTCCCGGAACCCCGTTTTTGATCGACACTCGTCGAAGGCTCCAATGCCGTCAAAGCTTTTTCGGAAGTGATCGCAGAAAATCGTTCTGCAGTTTTTGCTTGACTGGTATTCAGCAGTTCCTGTTCGACCTGTTTCAGTTGGTGATACAATGACAGCGCGGTCTGAACCCGTTCTTCCGGTTTCTTGGCCAGCAATCGAGCGATCAGTTCGTCGAGGGCCTCCGGAACGTCAGGAGCCAATCGAATGATCCTGGGGGCCGGAACCTTGGTCAGATTCCTCATGGATTCTTCAAATGAATTGGCGGTGAAAGGTGGGCGACCGGCCAGCAGCGTGTACATCACACTACCCAGTCCGTACAGGTCGCTGCAAACGGTTACCGGTTGCCCTTTCGCCTGTTCGGGGCTCATGAAATCGAGAGTACCCAATACGTTGGTTCCCGTGTTCTGGTTTTGACCAAAACGTTTGGCGATTCCGAAATCGGTGATCTTCACAATTCCCGAATTCGCCTTGAGCAAATTGCCCGGCTTCAAGTCGCGATGGATAACACCACGATCATGAGCATGCCGTAGCCCAAGTGCGACATTTTTGGCGATCCGAATGACTTCCCGCCAATGAAACGGGGTTCCGTCACGCTGCAACTGAAACAGACTTTGCCCTTCAACCAGCTCCATGGCAAAGTACAGATTGTGATCGTCCTGACCGTAGCTGACCAATTGAACAATGTTGGGATGATGCAGTCGTAACAGGGCTTTGATTTCCGATTCGAAGCGATTGCGAAAATGGTCATCGGTTGAATAGACGGGCGCCAGAACCTTGACTGCATGTGTATCGCCGGTTTCCTGATTAGTGGCTTTATAGACCGTTCCCATCCCGCCGCGGCCGATTACGGATTCCAATTTGTAGGGACCCAGATTTTCCATGGAGAAGTCTGTTCCTGCGTATCGTTGCCGTAAACATGATGGCTATAGAGATGACAATTAATTATTTTAGATTAGTTGTTGTTAGTAAATAACCGGGCGCCTAAGTTTGCCGTCGAAAACTTTCCAATGCATTCCAATCATGAACAACCCGAATCCCTGTAGCAGACACCCGGCTTGCATGTCCCTCGATGGCTTGACCTCGCAATGCCAGTTCACACGCACCCGGCGTGGTGGCCCGGGAGGCCAACATCGCAACAAGGTCGAATCGGCAATCGTCGTGACCCATTTGCCGACTGGAATCACCAGTCAGGCCAGTGAACGTCGCAGCCAGCACGAAAATCGAGCCGTCGCTGTACAACGCTTGCGTTTGAATCTGGCGATTGCCTGGAGAAATCCGGTTTTGCCGACAGATATCAGTGAATTATGGATGGACCGCTGCACCAGGGGAAAAATCTTGATTGCTGTTGCCCATGACGATTTTCCCTGTATTCTGGCCGAAGCTCTCGATTGGATCGTGATCAGTAAATTCCAAATGGCGGTTGCCGCCGAGTCCCTGCGGTGTTCAACATCGCAGTTGATCAAGTTGATTAAATCGGTGGAATCAGCATTTCAATGGGTCAATCGCCAGCGAAAATTGCATAATATGGGTCCGCTCAAATAACATTTCGAGCCTAAAATGCACGTTCAACCAGCGAACTCAATTTTTATCAAAAAAAACGCGAACCCGTTTGCTGGTGCAGTGTCGAATGGTATGAGGGCGACGTTTCGCCGATTTTTATTCCGGTATCCGGCGTGAATCCAATCGGCAGATACAATTTGCCTGAATTGCGATTCCAGCTTATGATACTGGTCCGCTACTGAGTCTTTGCAAGGCTGGCTGCGGGTAATACTTTCATTTCAATGGTTCTCTGAATTGTGCGCAATCGAAGCGCGGGAGAGATGTAATGCAAAACTTCAACTCAAGCTTTGTCAAAAACGCCGTAAGTCGTTTTGGTAATGAAGCCAGT
>JBGSXT010000724.1:0-1981 GCA_041751295.1 Mariniblastus sp. | reverse complement strand
CGACCTGGCCGGTGCCATTTACGGTCGCCGTCCGTTTCCGTCGGATGAAATATTTCTGCGCGACTCGGATATTGTGCTGGTTCCACGAAAACCGATCCAACGGCTATCGGAATCAGTCGATTTGTATCTGACCAATACGCTCTATTCTATTTTCCCGCAGAATGTCGTGTTTGACTTCGACGATTTTGCGACTGTCAACCCTTAAACGAGATACCCTTTCGAGGAAAGAAAATCGTAGAAAACTTAATTGCATCGCGGATGAAATAAAGTGATAATGCCTTCCCCGCAGAAGTTTTCGCACGCCAATTCACGGACTGGGATTTCATGGATTTTGGACAGCTCAGGTACTTCATAAAAATAGTTGAACATCGCAGCTTTACCAAAGCCGCTCACGACTGTTCAGTTTCTCAACCTGCATTGAGCCAACAGATCGCAAAACTGGAAAAGGAACTCGGCCAACCACTCTTCGAGCGGCAGGGACGGACGATTCAAATTACCACCGCCGGCAAACTGCTGAGGACCCATGCCGACAGGATTTTGCAGCTGGTTGACGATGCAAAGCGTCAAATCACCGATGATGGTCAGACTGGTCGCGTCAGCGTTTCGGCGATTCCAACGGTCGGCCCTTATTTGTTACCGCAATTATTGAAATCCGTTGGAACGCAATTCAATGCAGCCAGTTTCTTTGTGGGCGAAATGATTACGCCAGAACTTCTGAAACGATGTTCCATCGGGGAGGTCAATGTCGGAATTGCTGCATTACCTGCCGATGCCAAATATGTTTCTGTTGAACCACTGTTTCGCGAAGAGCTGTTATTGGCAGTACCTCGAAATCACCGTTTAAGCGATTGTGGCGAAGTGACGCTGGAGGACATCAAGGACGAACCGTTTGTGTTCCTGAACGAAGCTCATTGCCTGGTCGAAAACATTGAATCGTTCTGCAACCAGCAGAATTTCCAGCCCTTGGTGACGACCAGGATTCACCAATTGGTGACTGTCCAAAACCTCGTTGCTCAGGGGCACGGAATTTCATTCATTCCGCAAATGGCCTGCACGGCGAATGCAAATGGAAATCTGGTTTATCGTTCATTGCAAGGCCCGAAGCCCTCGCGGATCATTGCCGTCTGTTCGAATCCGTATCGTTATCAAAGCCAACTCCTGCAAAATGTACTAAAAGCAGTTCGCGAACAGTTTGGAACACCCGAGTTTTCGGATTTCAATTCCAAGAATCGAACCAGTGCTGCTTATGATTGCGTGATTGAATAGCGGTTGGACTGATCCAAAATTGGAATTTTTCACAAAATTGGCCAATTCTGTCCCGGTCGGTTTTTCAACGAACTGCTTTGACCGCCGCCGCCTCGAGAGCTTCGATTTTTGTTTTCAGCTGGTTGGCTGGAACGTTTAGCGAATCGACGATGCCATTCCGGTCAAGCACTACAAAATAGGGGACGTGGGAAACGGGGCATTGCAGGAAAATCTTGCTGGTGTCATCGATGCTGCTGTCAACACTGATCCAGTTGGCGTCGAATCCCGATTCAAATTTTTCCGAGTTCGCTTTTTCAACAGCGACAGCAATGACCTGAACATCGGTTCGTTTAATCAATTCGTAGGTGAATTTGAGGCTGTTAAGCATGTCGCTGGTTCCCGGAGCGTTGGGCGAGTAGAACACCAGAATGATCGGGCGGTTCTTGAGCCTGGAAACGTCGATCGGATTTCCGTTGCTATCGGATTCACTGAAATCAATTGGTTTGCCGACCAGCTCATTGCGAATCAAGCCAAACTTAACTACTCGCAGCCCCTGCAATTGAGCTGCCTTGTTGTTGTTTTTCAATGCAGAATTCTTCAATTGATCGAGAATGCGTCTTGCCAGATCGTGTCGATTGTTGGTTTCGAAATAGCTGATTTCGTTGTAGACAAGATTGACGAAATCAACTCCCGTGTCCGGTTCCCCCATGAGCTCTTCGAGTTTTTCGAAATATTT
>JBGSXT010000723.1:0-3287 GCA_041751295.1 Mariniblastus sp. | reverse complement strand
GAATCTCGAACCGGCGATTCCAGTTCCGTCAACAGCATCCCGCTTGGCATCGGCGATTCGACCATCATCGAGGGCGCCATCAGCGACAAGGATTGCCGCATCGGCAGCAACGTCGTGATCTCCAACACGCTAGGCATTGAGGATTCCCGACAGGACCACAAGGTTTGTGTGATCCGGGACCGGATACCGGTAATCATCAAGGATTCCGTAATTTCCGACGGCCAGAACCTGGCTCAGATTCTCGGTTAGATGCCGGTTTCAAATTGAAATTGTAAACGTTCACGCCATTGGGGTCTGACGCAATTTTCGGCTGTAGCTGTGGATTGCAATGCCACGATTTCGCCGAAATGCCACGCGCCACCGTCGCGACTTTTTTCATTTGGTTTCTGCAGTTTTCAACTCGCGGATTTTGCCAATTCATGATATTGTTTGGAGCAAGCACGTTAAATCCGCGTCGCAATGACGATCGCCGTTATTTGTCGCAATAGGTATTCGATCATTTTTTCACATTCATAATTGGGGGCAATTCGATGTTACGCTGGGCAATCCTGTTTTTGGTTATTGCAATTATTGCTGCAATCTTTGGCTTTGGTGGCGTGGTTGCCGTGGCTACGGATGCGGCAAGAATCCTGTTTTTTGTGTTTCTTGTCCTGTTCGTTGTCGCCCTGATTCTCGGTCGCCGACCGCCATCGGTGGGGTAAATTGAAGTCAATCAACCTTCGAACCTGAATGCTGTCTCCAAGCAACCGTGAGGTAAACATGTTTTTGAGTAAAAGTACCAATATCTGCCTGATTCTGATGATTGCTTCCGCATGGGTATCGGCGGGGCGTTTAAGCGCGCAGTCCGACGAAAACAGCGGCGAACTCAAGGATTCCGAGCGTTCTTCGATCATGTTCGACTTCAATGTGAAGAAGCTTCGAAACAATAAGATGATGAAGGACTTCGATTTGAAGGAAGTGATGAAACAACAAAATATTCCCGAAAATGAAGATTTCGACATCACGAAGGTAAATAGAATTTCGGGCGGCATTCAGATTCCGGATGATCCTGCCGGATTTCAACCGCAGCCGGGCGAAGACTTGAAATCCAATTTCTATGTCAGGATCGAGTTTACGGACTCCGGTGCTGCGAATGAAATGATTGATTCCTTTAAAAAAAAGGAAGCAAAAGAGCATCTCGTTGACGGCAAAACTTACTACAGTCCTGTGGGGGGCGATGCGCCTGGCAATTTGCGAATGCATCTGGCAACCGAAAATACCGTCGAGATGGGAACGCAGCAGTACGTGTTCCTGAAAAATCGGAATGTCGTTTCGAAGAGTCTGGCCGAGAAATGGAAAAACCTGCCCAGCGATGCGGCTATTCGACTAAGCATCGATGTCGAAAGCAATCGGGAGGTCGTCAACCAAATGATGGAACAAGCCAAGGCCGCCGGCGGACCACAGGCGGAACCGTTTCTGATGCTGGTCGATGATCTGAACGCATTGTCGTTAGGGATTGATTTTGAATCCGACAAAATGTTGATGCTGCGAGCTGTCGGAAACGATTCGGAAGGGACTGAGAAACTGCGGTCTGGAATGGATGGCATGTTGGGTATGGGTAAGTTTGCTGCCATGCAGGGGTTGAGCCAGGCACCGATGGATGAAGACTCCCGCAAAGTCTTTAACGAAATGCTAAAATCGCTCAAAGCGACGGCGGAAGGCAACACAGTCCAGATCGACATCATGAAGCCTGCGGGATTCGACGATACTATCGCAAAAATGATGGGGAAATAGCATTGTTGCGGGATGGATGAATTCGACTTCCAATAGCGATCGTTCTTTGCGCGAATCGACGATTGGCGATGTCATCCGGTTACTGGTCGATATGCTGGGCGAAACCATTGTTTCGCAGTCCGCTCGGCTGGATTTCGAGCTTGTGGAAGAGATTCGAGGACTTTCCAAAGCCTGGCGCGCTGGAGAAACGTCAGCGAGTGCGGAACTGCGGAAAACCAGTTCTGCACTGGCAGAATCGGTGTCGTGCGCGGGCGGAATCACTGCTACCGTCGTTAAGGCATTTCTGACTTATTTTCAATTGGTTAATCTGGCCGAGGAACACGAACGGGTTCGGATTCTGGAGCATCGAGCAGAGCAGGCTTTTATCGACAAAAAGCCGATGGATGAGTCCATTGCGGCTGCCTGTCAGACATTGAAACGCGAAGGAGTCGATGCGGAAACGATGCAGTCGATTTTGAATCGACTTGAAATCCGGCCGGTCTTCACGGCGCATCCAACAGAATCACGCCGACGAACGGTTCGCCAAATCCTGAAACGGATTTCGCAGATGGTCGATCGGATTCAGTCCTCCGGCACGTTCGAATTCCAGCGTCCTGCGCTCAAGGATCAACTGCATTCGTTGATTGTCCTGCTATGGCAGAGTGACGAGATCCGTCAACGGCGGCTGACCGTGATGGATGAAGTCCGAAATACCGGACTCTATTTTTTTGAGGAAACGCTGTTTGATGTCGTCCCCGTGATCTACGAGGAATTGAAAAACGCACTCGAGGATTCCTGGCCGGAAACCGGATTCGACATCCCCCCATTCCTGAATTTCGGCAGCTGGATTGGCGGCGATCGGGACGGCAATCCGTTGGTAACAGACGAAGTGACGGAAAGTGCTCTACGAGCCCATAAAGAATTGGCACTTAAACGATACGCTGCGGATGTTGAGGAATTGTACGAGCTGCTCAGTGTTTCGCGAAACCGCGCCTCGTTCAGTACAGAATTTCTGGAGCAATTGCGGTCGGAACTCGCAGCGCTTACGACTGGCCCAGACGACGTGGTGTATCGTTTTGACCAGGAACCCTACCGGCAGATGCTGGTACTTATATTCCGCAAGATTCAAGCGACACGAGAAGATAATCGAAAGCCATGGGCCAAATCCAGCGGGAATTCCGGGGGTTATCGGTCGGCATCTCAATTTCTGGCCGAATTGAGAACGATCGATACAAGTTTACAACAAAATCGAGGAGCCGAGCTGACGCAGGGTTTACTGTCAGGATTGATTCGCCGAGTCGAAGTGTTCGGATTTCATTTGGCCTCGCTGGATGTGCGGCAGCACGCAAAGCGTCATCGGCAGGCGATCGCCGAGATACTCGAATCACAGGGAATTGCCGACGGCTACCAGGAATTGTCTGAAGTCCAAAAGCTTGCGCTACTAAATGCCGAGTTGAACAGCGATCGGAGCCTGACCGCGAAATTGAATTTCAGTGCCCCGACCAGCGAAATTGTATCGATTTTTCCACTGATTC
>JBGSXT010000722.1:0-3277 GCA_041751295.1 Mariniblastus sp. | reverse complement strand
ATAGTGCAACCGCAGCCCAGCGAGTTGCAGATAATTAGCCGGAAAGGGAAATAATTCCTTCCAGGAAGGCTTGGAATGATCGCTCAAGTTTTTCCCGACTCACATTCAACACTTGTTGTAAATGGACGACGCGAACCCTGTGACAGCCAGTCCAGTTTCGGCAGACTCAAGTATCCTAACAAAACGCGCTGGAAGAACCAGCGAGCACAGCGGCAACGGAGGTTTAACCATCGTATGAGCCAAGCGATGTATGTTGGAATTTTCCAGCCGCCATGTCACTGAACGGGCGATTTGCGGCATTCGACGAACAGCGAATCGGGTTTGCGAACTTCGTCATTGACTACGTCTAGCTGGTATTCGGCGAAATTTCTGATTTGGCTGTCGCGGGCGGAACGTATCTGGAAATTGACAAAACCGATACTGCTGCAGACATCGCGCAGTGAAAACCTGTCATACATCCAGCGGTGAACTTCACCACTGCTGCGGAAAAGACCCTCTTTCAACGCGTCCTCTGCCGATCGACCCAATAGCATGCGGACGATTTTCCTGGAAATCAGTTCGCGCAACTGACGAGTCACGTGCGACATTTGGTGCCATTTTCGACCGGCCGGACTTTTTGTGGAATTTCTGACAACGGCCAGATGGCACGTTCGATACTCCTCGCCCACCCGCGAACGGACGAATTCCGAGTTCCTGATTTCCGGATCCGTCATGTACTGACCCATTTGCCCACCCGATTGATCGCGGACCAACTGGTCCAATAGCTCCAGCTTCATCCAATCGTAGTCCGTTTTTGCCTGCTGATCCCCGCGCCAAGCGCGGTCGTGCATTTCGAGGTAGAGTTTGGCAATTCGCTCAAGATCAGGAACGACAATCCTTGCAACACCGCCCGGTTTCAAGACACGAAAACATTCGTTCAGTAATTTGAAACCGTCGTCGCAATGCAGGTGTTCCAGGACATGCGAGTGGTACACCGAGTCGAAGTGACCATCGGCAAACGGCAGCCCACAGGTCACATCGTGTGGAATTACATTCAGATTATCGGAGATCAGGTCCAGATTGATCCAGTCGACATGAAAATGACTGCCGCAGCCAATATTCAATAGCCTTGGCGTTGCCGGGCGCGGCAAACCCAGTTCACGTTCAATACGGGTCGGATTAAGCAGCATCAGATTTTTTTCCGGCAACCTGCAATTCCTGTTTGATCCCCATGCGACCGGTGTAGTCGATCCGTTGCAAAAACATCCTGATTGAATTCACGGCAAAATACTCATCCACCGCTTTGCGGCATCCCTCCCAATGGCCGTAGTCATCGATGATCAGGACGCCACCCGGAGACAACAGCGGAAACAGCCGTTCCAGTTCAACGCGGGTTGAGTGGTACCAGTCAGTATCCAATCGGAGCAGAGAAATTCTGACTGGAAGATTGGCCGGTTCCAGCAAGGTATGCTCGACGTCGCCGGGTACAAATTGCATCCGGGACGGCGGGTATCCTGTCGATTGTAGGAGGTTTCGAACTTCATCAATTCCAGAACAACACCACACCGAATCCGGGTCCAATGGGTCAGCCTGATCGAGTAACGTGCGGGCCGCGACGCCATGATAGTCACAATCCAGATCGGATGGTGGTGACATTCCGTAAAACGTATCGAATAACCACAATCGACGGTCTGTTGTACTGTTCTGAATCAGCGTTTTAGCGACAGCCATCATGCTGCCTCCTTTCCAAACGCCGCATTCAACGATGTCTCCTTCAACTCCGCTTCGACAGACATAATCAACCGCTTCGCACAATGCAGCCACGCGCTGGGCGGATGTCATCGTCGCATCCCGCACGGCATCAAATGTTTCCCGGTGCTGCGGACACATGTCAGGAAATTCGCCGCCATTTTCCGTATAAACCGGCGATTTCCCGCGACCGGTTTTCCGTTTCCGATTTCGAAACAGTAATTTCATTGACTTGGCGGATAGATAATCATGAATGACGGGTGCAACCGGCCGCGCGGCGACACCTCAAACCGCGACTGATTTACCAAATTCGGTCAAATCGATAAATAGATTCTCGATCGAACGGGCAGTGCTATCATGGCCAGCGAGTAGCACACAACAATTTTCGTATTGTTGAACTGCCACGGTTGGGATAGCCTTCCGCCATAGAAATCTGAATTGCCGGAGAACAGGGATGTTCTGATTCAGCGGTCATGCTGCCAGGTAATCTGTGGCGACTTGTACAACTGTTTCGGCTCGAACACTTTCGTGAAGAAAGTTTCGAAGCATCTTTGTCAGACCGGACCAGACGGCCAGGAACGGCTTATTCGCTGACGGTTTCAATGGACACAATTGGCAATATATTGATTCGCGCGGATGCGGATACACCGCTTGGCGTCGGGTATGCGTGGCGATGTGTTTCGCTGGCGTCGGTATGGGTTCGGATGGGAGGGCGAGTTACATTTGCAGGCAGCAACCTGCCGGCGACACTGCACTGCAAGATTGGCGCGCTGGGATGCGAGCTGATTGAAAACGAGCATTTTGGAAAACCGTTCTGCGAATCGAGAGTCATCAATGAACTGCTCCGCAACCGCCAACCAGATTTTCTGGTTCTCGACGGAGAACGGTTCGATCAACACTTGCAGTCCCACCTGCAACTTTCTGGAACCCGCCTGGTTGTGATCGAGAACGGGAATCGACAGGCAGGCCTTGCGATCACTGATCTGAACTCAGTCTGTGTACCTCTCTTTGATCGCGGGCTGCCAAGGATCTTCCTTGATTCGCAGCCAGCGCGGCCATCCGACCGCTGCCAGGCAATAATGATACGGGCGCGCAATGACCTGCCCGGGACCCGGTTTACCGAGTTGGATGTGGACGCCATCGGCGATCAGGGACTTAGCAATCAGCTCGCCTTCAAAGCCTTGAGCGTGATTGACGGAAATGGTGCTGAGCGAATTGCCCGGTGGCTGGCGGTTCAACAGTTTCGATTTCGATCCGCCAGCATGGACGACGTGGAGTTGCTGCACCGCTGGCGAAACGACCCCGAGGCCAGAGCCAGTTGTTTTCAGAATGAATGCGTTTCCCTTGAATCCTATCGGCAATGGTTAGGCGTCAAACTGGGCTCAAACAATTCCGAAGTCCGAATGATTGAAGATCGCAATTCCAATTCGGTGGGGAGTCTATCGCTGGACTACGACCGCAAATCCAAACACGCCGAACTGAGCATCCAGATCATCCCTTCACTGCGTGGTTGCGGTTTGGGAACAGCGTTTGTTGAATCGGCTTGCGC
>JBGSXT010000721.1:0-11263 GCA_041751295.1 Mariniblastus sp. | reverse complement strand
AATGCGACCTTTGCTTTTGATTTGATGACCGGCCAATTGACGCTGGATAATTTCACCGACGATTTTGCCGGTGCCAACCAAGTCAATATCTCACAGTCCAACGACCAGTATTTGTTCACACTTTCGGACGGCATCTGGACGAGCATTGGTGGGGTCGGTTCCCCTGGCGACGGCAGCAATGTGCTGACCATCGATATTGCGCTCGTTAGCAGAATTGACGTCATCAGCAACACTGCCGATCAATTTGGAATCGAATTCTCGAACTTCGCTTTTGTGGGCGATGTGAATATCTTTCAAGAGGCAGGATTCGAAGTTTTTAGTTCAGTCACTCAGGTATTGGGTACTCAGTTATCACAGACCGGAGCCTTGAATATCGAGGGTGTCCAATCCATTGATCTGCAGAATGCGACTAATGATTTTGATGTCGTCGCCATATCAAATGTTTCCGAAGCACGATTAACCGATGCGACGTCCCTGATCGTTGGAGGTGCGACTGTTGAAACAACTCTTTCGATTCACGCTGATGGAATTTTCGTTGACGGCGAAATCGGGGGCAATGATATTCTGTTAAGTTCGTCCGCCGGAATTTCGCAAATGCCAGTCGGAAGAATCATCGCGTCAAATCTACTGCTCGCTGGCACAGGTTCGTTTGAACTCGATGCTTCAATGAACCAAGTTGATAATCTGGCCGCTAGTGTCGATGGCTCGCTCAGCTACGCCAACTACGGCGACATTCAATTCGCGCGCTTGGCGGTGGATGGTTTCCAGATCGATGGAGTGTCGATCTCGGGCGATCTGGAAATTGATAGCTCGATTGCCAATGGATTCATCAGTCAATCTGCCGCAGTCCAAGTCAGTGGTATCGCCCGCTTTGATGTCGGAACGGGCGACATTTGTTTAACCGGCGGTGACATCAATGTGGAAAACGATTTCAATACGCTGCTGATTGTCACTGCGACCAACGCGGAAATCGTAGACGCCAATGATTTTACTGTGCTTTTCGCAAATGTGACAAATCAGCTCTGGCTGGCTGCGGGAGACACTGATCTGGATTTGACGGACGGGATTGGCGGCACGTTGACTATCGCTGGTGATGTCACGGTTGGCAATCAGGTCTTGTTCCAGGCCAGCTCAGGAGTTCAACAACTGGCTGGAGTGATTGACACGACCCAACTGTTGCTCGGCGGCGATGAAGCCAATGAGGGGAACGGAATTTTTGATTTGCGAATGAATAACAGCGTTCGGCAGCTGGCGACGCAATTGGATGACGAGTTGTCTTTCGTGACATCCGCAGATCTGTCAATCGTCAGTGCGGTGTTCGATTCGGTATGCGACGACCCAATAGCCAATCCGGATAGCGAAGCCTTCGTGGGCATTCTGACCAGTGACGGTCCAGTGAAACTGCAAGTGGGCAACGATCTGTTGATCAATGCCCAATTAAATGTTGGCAGTTCAAATGTTGTATTGCTTGCTGATGGAAACCTGAGCGAATCCGGGTCAGGAGTCATTATTGCTGGCGGATTGGGCTTGATGGTATCCGGTTCGACTGTCTTGAATGGAGCCAACAATGTCACCACGTTGGCGGCCGATAATGGTGGAACGACCATTTTCAATGACGTGAACAGTTTGAATATTGGAACCGTTTCGATAGCCGTTGGAACTGATCCTGAAATGGTCGTCACTGGAATATCGACAGTAGATTCCGATTTAAAAATTACGGCCAATGGAAGCGTACTGGTCGATCGCGCCATTCTGCTGGGGGCCGGCGTCGCATTTTTTGACATCAACGGCAATTTGAACCAATCTGTCGCTGGCACGATCACGGCTAACGGTTTGGGCTTGATGGTTGGTGGGTCAACGCTGTTGGGCGCGAACAATGATGTCAACGTGTTCGCCGCTGATAACGATGGTTTGACAGTATTTCGCGATATCGATGCATTGACAGTTGGAACGGTTTCGGTGGCTGCAGGAACGGCATTTAATATGTCCGTGACCGGCATCACGACGTCCAACGATGATGCGAAGTTGATCGTCGGTGGGGATTTGACGCTCAACCAGTTGATCGACGTGGGCACCGGGACGACGTTCTTGACAGTCGGCGGAAATCTGAGCCAGGCTGCCGCCGGCATCATTTCGGCCAGTGGCTTGGGCTTGATGGTTGGTGGGTCAACGCTGTTGGGTGCCAACAATGATGTTGGAACCTTTGCGGCAGCCAACGGTGGCTTGATCGTATTCAACGACGTCGATGATCTCTTGATCGGATCCGTAACAGTCGCAACGGGATCCGCATTCGAAATGATGGTAGCGGGAATCACAACCAGCAGCGACGATACAAAACTGATTGTGGATGGGAACCTGGTGATCAACAATCGAATGGCAGTTGGCTCGGCGAACGTCTTTCTTGACGTCGCCGGCAACGTTTCCCAGACACAATTGGGTACGATCACAGCGGGTGGTTTGGCGCTGATGGTAGACGGCTCGACGAGCTTGTTGAACCTGGCCAACTCGATTGATCGATTTGCGGCCGACAACATCGGTTCAACTTCTCTCAGGAATGATGCGGACCTGACGATCAGTCGGATCACCGTTGACGGCATGGAGATTGACGGTGTAACCCTTCGGAGCCAGTTCTTTGCTGATATTAACGGCAGCATTCGCCAAACGGCGGGGATTGTTGTGAACGGAACCACAAACCTGATGGCCAGTGGCGATATCTGTTTATCGGGCGCGGACTCCACTGGGGACGGGCTCAACGACAACGACTTCGTCGGAGTGGTCACGGCGGCCGCCAGCGGTTCATCGCTTGAAATTTCCGATTCCAATCAATTGACCGTGAGCAGTCTGTTCGCGACTGAAATGATTCGGCTGCGATCCGGCGACGGTGCAAATGGCTCGCTTGTCCTGACGAATTCGATCGTCACATCGGCGGCTGGTGGGCAAGTATTGTTGCAGAGTGACCGTGGAGTAACTCAGTCCATTGGCAACAGTATTATTGACTCCGATAGCCTGTTGCTTGGCAGTTCCAATATATCTGACGCGCGCAGGGGTGATTTTGATCTGTTGGGTAACAACGTCGTCAAAAACGTCGCCGGTGAACTCGATAGCGCGCTTGAATTCACCAACCGCCGAGACCTGAACATCGCACTATTGTCCTATGATTCCAATTGCACAAACTTTGTGGAGTCTTTTCGCGGGCTCCGTGTTGGTTCGGTTGTTTTGAATGTGACCGCCGGTGATTCGACGCTGGGCAGTTTAAGTGATTCGTTGAACGCTGAAACCGTCATCGACACAATCGCTCAGCTGAATGTGGCAGCCAACATCGTGCTGGGCGACGGCGCCGCGACGTTGCAGTTTACGGAACACTCCATCGACAAACTGTTGAATCAAAACGTTTCCGATGTTTTTTTGCAAGTATCCGCAGCGGGAAATCGTGGCAATCCGGACGACTCCGATATTGTTTCGACAGCGAATGTCTCGTTGTTCGTTGACTCGACGATCATACTGTCGGATGTCAATGTCGCAGGCACACTTTTCATCGATACCATCGAAGCCACTCCGTCGAATAGATCTGCAGGCGACATCCTGCAGACCATGATTTCTGATGATTTGGCATCGACGATTACTGCGGAGTCGGCAGCTTTTGTCTCGAATGCAAGTCTGCAATTGACAAACACGTTGTTTGATCGTCTGGCCATCGAAGTTAATCAGAACGTCAGCCAGTTGATCCGACCTTTTATATTGAACGCGAACATCGGCTCAACGTTCACGGGCAGTATCGACGCTAACGTATTCGCCGATCCCGATGCCGACCAATTCTTGAACGGCGGCGATCCGGACAAACCTGTTGACGGCGTATTTGACGTCGAAGCTGGATTCCTGAACGATGGATTCTTTGCAGGTAATAACCAATTCCTGAATCCGGATCGGGTTGGCGCCGTCGTGATAAATGGCAAGGCGTTGGATGTCGTTTCCTTTGACGCACTCGGTCTGTCCGCACTGCAACTGGCCGACGTTGAAAACAGTCCCTCGGCCGCGACATCGCTAGGGGATGTCTATCTGGAAACGGTCGCTGCGGCGAACCTGGATATCTCAGCTAACATCGACGTCACGTCCGGATGGAGCAATATTACGGTCGTCGCCGGCGGCGACCTAGAGCTGAATGGAAACGCTGAATTGCGCCGATCCGAAGGCTCAGATTTAATTGGACTGGTCAACACGCTGCAGTTTGAATTTCCGTTTGACCAGTTCCTGTTGACCGATCCGCGATCGGTATTGGCGGCGCCTGGCAATATCGCATTTTCCGACTTGAATGCCCAGCTCGACAGTGCCATCGGATTTCAGAATTTCGAATTCTTTTTTGGCAATGCCGGTCAATCGTCGTTCAATCTGATCGTCGGCTGGTTTGTGGATGGGGTCTCTGCCAGCGATGCGTTGAATGCGTTGTTTCAGCAATCGCTGCTGCAAGGTAATTCGGATTTGACTGCTGATTTCCTGTTTTCCAACTTTGGCAATTTCGGGCAGGGTTTTTCTGCGTATTCGCTGCAACTGGACAGTCAACTGGCTGGGGTCGATGCGGCTCTGTCGCTGACCAATACCTCGCAGTTTCAGCAATCTTTCTTTGCCAGTCGGTCGTTTCTGTTGAGCCAGATATTTTTGACCAACGATGCCCGGATTAATGTGTTTGCGGACGGCGGATCGACTGATTTGAATTTTACCCAGGAAATCCTGCCGACCCGAACCGTGGTTCAGAATCCCAACTTGATTGTCGTCGATACACCACGATTTGAAGTGCCTGAACCACTGGCTACAGTGCTCCCGACTCCATTCAATTTTGTCAATCTTATTCAGAATCCTGATTCAGAACCGATCGTAACAGAACAACAGCCGGAATCGTATTTTTTGATCAAGTACACTGCCGACGACGATGGCCTGTACGAGGAATCGTTCAAGTGGGATGACGCCAACGACGACCCGGACGCGATTCGGGCTGCCATCGAAGACGCACAGTTGAACGACCATGATGATTTCTGGCCGGAAACGGATGGCGAAAACAAGGGTGGCTGGTTTGAAAAAATAAAAGAGGGAAAACAGGTAAAACCAGGCCTTTATTTTATTTTTGAAGTTCAGGAAGGAAAGGAATTTTCGGAACCGGTTGACGCGCCGATTGACCGGACGGACCTCGAAAATCTTATCCACCCAGATTCGGACCTGGACGTCGGCGACTCTTCGCAATCGCAACTCGATAGTTCGTTCCATTCCAGCGAAATGGAATCGAAACCTTCGAGTCCTTCGAATGATCTGTTTCCGATCGATGAATCCTCGAAACAGCTTTCGAAACCGCTCTCGCAGGCTGATGTTGGTGCCTATCGTTTTTCGGATGCGACTCGAAGCGCATCGATCGGCAGTTCGCTGTTGCTGGCCCAGTACCTGCTGAACCGAAGCACGTCGAGCGACAGTCTGTCGAAGGGGCTGTTGCGCCCGGCTGGTGTTGCCGGCAACATATTTTCTCGGGCTGCCAGATTCGCGCGAAAATTGAACCATTAGATTCCCATCGGAGTGGATTGAGCCATGAATATTTGCCGCAAATGCAATCACAGCTTTGAAATCGGGAAGTTGGTTGAGCCCGTCTGTCCCCAGTGTGGTGAGCCAGTCATTGCGGCGTTGACAATTCACCTTAAACGAGATTTTGCGACCAGTACAGCTGGCGGTTCAGCGAACGATGATTTTGAAGTTGAGTTAGCTACCGATGATCAGCAAACTCTTGTCAGCACCCAGGACTCGGAATCCGGCGATGAATTGGATTTGGCGGAAACTTGCCAGACCGCAGACACAACGGGCGGCCGGCAGGTCGCGAAGAGGGACGATGTGACTCTCGATCGCGAACACGGCGAAGATGATGATTTTGAACATGATGCCGATTTGAAGACCGATGCAACGCCAGAGTTTTACACGCCCGATGCGAGCCAGCCCACTATTGAATTGGTCGAACAACCCCGTGCGTTATCCACCGCAGATTTTGCGGAACGGGTAATAGCGGGCCTGCTTCCAAACGACCCGATCGGCGGGGATGCGGATTATGTGATCGCGAAAAAGGAGGATGGAGGCGAATTGGGTAGTGGTGCGTCGGGTATCGTGTATAAGGCTCGACAGAAATCGCTGGATCGGCTGGTCGCAATTAAACTGTTGAAGAAACAGGTTCTATCGGGCACACAATCCCAATCGCAAAAATCGACCCCCACACAGAAGGACATCGAGAAATTTCTGTATGAATCGCAGGTCACTGCCGGGCTCGATCATCCGAACGTGATTACAGTTCACGATTTGGGCGTTACTGGCAACGATACCCTGTTTTATTCCATGAAGCTGTTTGAAGGGGGGCGGGACTGGAGTAAAGATTTTGACAAAAACTCGCTGGATCAGAACCTGAATATTTTTGACGATGTCTGTAACGCCATGCGTCGCGCCCACCGCGATCGCATCGTCCATCGGGACCTGAAACCTCAAAACGTACTGGTTGGCGATTTTGGAGAAGTTCAAGTCACCGACTGGGGATTGGCGGTTAATCTGAGCCGTGAATCGGACAAAATGTTTTCCGGCGGCGGTACGCCCTGTTACATGGCGCCGGAAATGGCCTCCCATTATCTTGCGCAACAGGATGTAAGAATGTTGCGCATGAAACTGGACTGGACCCTCGAAAATGCGCCGGACAATTTCCACGAAATCAGCGTACTCAATGAGCGAATCATTGAAAACGAGGGTGCAGAAGTGAAGTTTCGCCTGCTAATCACCGAATTGAGCGACGTCTATGTATTGGGCGCAATTCTGTTTCAAATCGCGTCCGGATACCCGCCGCACCTGTTCCAGATCAGCGATCTGCAGCGAAAACAGTGGGGCAGTCAAACGGGCAGAAACAAGGTTCGGCGCGAATTGGAAATGTCGGCCAGCCGGACGATCGTTAGGTATCTGGTTCGGGATCTGTCGAATCCGGAAGCCCGCGAAGCGTTGCGCGATATTGCCATGAAAGCGATGGCGATGGATCCGTCAGAGCGGCAGGCCAGCGTCGCCGAATTACAGCAGTCCGTTCGTGATTTTCGCGATTTCATGCGGTGCATCGAGGATACCCACCGCGGCAATCGAGAAGTCGAAAATTCTTCCGCGAACCGCAAGTCGTATGTCAGCCTGAATAATGCGATGTACGCCTACGAAGGGGCGCTTGAAAATTATCCAGATTACCAGCCCGCGAGAACGGGATTGGCACGAGCCAAATTTCTGTTTGCTGAACGCGCGCTTCACAACCAGGATTTTGAGCTTGGTTTGTCAACGATGACGCCGGCAGCGATTGGGCAACAGGGTGACCAAGAACTTGCCGGCCGGTTGCGCGATCAATTGATCGATCAGCGAAACCGTCGCGATCGACGCAAACAGATGCTGTTTGTCGCCACAATGGCGTCCCTGGTATCGATCGGAATGGGTCTGTTTTTCGGACTCTTGGCGTTGTACGCCAAGGCCAGCGCGGACAGAGCCAAGAACCAGGAATTTGATGCCTACGGGAAATTGATGACGGGATTGAGCGACGTCATAGCGGCCAAAGAAGAAACGATCGAATTGAAAGTAGACAAAGCGATCGGCCAGCTTGAGCTGGAAAAGCTGGAACAGGAAAAAAACGTTGCAGGCATTGCGAAGAATATTGCAGAATTTGAGAAGCAACAGCAGCAGCTTAGTTCGTCTGACGAAAAGAAATACACCGACATGAGAGTTGAACTGGCAAAACTAAATTCGCAAATTGCTGAATTGGATTTACGCGAAGCGCAAATTGAATCGGAAAGAATCAAGGAAGCCACGCAATTCGATCACTACATCAATTCACTGAAAAACATCGAGAGCAACATTGACGAGCGATCTACCCAATCGCGGTTTACCGAATTGTTTGAAAATAAAGACATTTCGTTGCCTGTTAAAAATGCCTGGGAATTGCACCACCTGTACAAACAGGCCAATCCGGCGCGGCCACCCGAGCCGGGACCTGAACTCGGGCACTTGAAAATGCTCGATGCTGCCGAAGATGGCAGCGTGATCGTTGCGGTCTCGATGGACAATATTGTTTATCGCGGTTCTTCTGGAGATTTGAAATTCACCCGCATTGCGGAAATTGAACCATCTAATGCAAGTATCGTTTCGATGGATGTGTCGCCTGACGGGCGCTGGCTGGTCATTGCCCGCGATTCTTTACAAAACGGGACCGTTACCACCGTCGCCAGTTTGCCTCAAGTCTTCGATCTGCAACTTAACAGAACCATGCCATTAACAGAGTCGTTTGCCGAGCAGCTACGGTTCGAAACATTAGCTGCCGATACTGATGGCAAAGAAGAATTTTTCTGTAATGTGCAGCATCTGCAGATTCTCAGTTCCGATGGAAATGGTTTCCAGCTTTTCATGGTGGATCAACGAGCCAATGGGGGACTTAATCAATTGCGATGTTCCATGTCGATGATTGAAGTAGACGGAAACAACTTGATCGCCGACGTTCAACGAGTCAAAATTGCGGGACAGCTATTCCTGCAGGACCCGGGCCTGTTGAGCGGGGCTGGATGCCTGGCGAATGCGACGAAAAACAGTAATGGCAAAACCCTTGTCGCCATCTGCAACAGCCACCCGCAGTTCGCATTGACGGTGTTTTCGTTCGAAGACGCAGTTGCCGATCAAATAGCAGCACTCGCCAGCAGCTCTCCGAGAGCCGAAACCGACTATTTTTCGAAGATGAGACGGGAACATGAGTTTTTGGTTGACTTGTCGCCCGGATTTGCCCCGACGGCATTACAGTTTGTCCGTGCTGTCGATGGCGATGTTGAAATACTGGTCGGCAACGGCAAGGGGGAATTGGCTAAATACAGCTACCGCGACCGCATTAACGGTTCATACATGCTTGCTTTGTCGGAAAGACGTTTGCTCGATCCGTCTAACGACGTGCAAATCTTTGTCGATTCACGGATCGCAACCGGTCGGAAGAGTCGAATCAATGTTGATTCCAATCGATCTGAAATTCTGTCATCGACTGACAATATCCAGTTCGATTCCAATCAGCCGAATAGTCCGCTTCGAAGATCCGCCCACAAATCAGCAGTTCGCCAGATTCGAACGAACGCGAATCAGCTGTATTCCATCAGTGAAAGCGAAATATTGGTGTGGGAGTTCGAAGACAATCGATTGGTGGCTAGACAAAGGCTGTTTGGTCAAGCTGGAACCCTTGCCGCGCTGGGCGTCGCCCGCGTGAATGATCGGATCGAGTTGTATTCTGTTTCCAACCTGATCGAAGGGACCAACGAGCTGCGACGCTGGCATCCGGAATCGTCGATTCACGATGCAACGATTAGGCTCGACGATTTTCGTCAAAATAACAATCGGAAAATTGTTGCTGGAGCTGCCGATAAACGGCCCGATTCACAGGCAGTCGCGTTTGCACTGGACGACGGTACCGTGGAATATTTCAGTCCGAAGACCGGTCGACTGCAGATCGGCAAACCTGCGGATGCGAACCTGAGCAGCGATCTGGACACGATTTCGCGCGATGATTTTCGGAACGGGAAGTTTGCCTACTTTGAAGATCGGCAACAACTGATCATGTATTCGAATTCAATCGGACTGCTAACATGGAATACCGGCGATTCCGGTCAGACCGATCCGGTCAGACCGATTCAGGCGGAAAGCATCTATCGCGACGCCAACAGAAACTCATCCGTATTCTTTTCTGCCGATTCGACGGGCCAAAAAATCGTCACCAGTCACCCAACCGAGCGAAACAAGCTTGTCCTGTGGCAATTAAAGAACGGACGGGAGTATGTTGCCAGTGAATTGGGCCCATTCAAAAAAGTGGGTGCCCGAAATTCATCGGAGTTAGAAGTTGTTGTCGAACCGGCAATCTCCCCGGGTGGCGATATCATCGCGGTCGTATTGCGATTGCGAAATTCATATCAGATTCAACTGATTCGAACTGCACCCACACAAAACCCGGAAACCTTGACCATTTTTGATGCCGAATCCAAAACTAATTTTCGATACGTGCGTTTCCTGAACGACCGCCAAGTTGTAATCGCTGAAGACAGAATTTCGAGTGGGTTTGAACGGGAAATTGGATTGGTCAGCTTGCATTACAAAGAAGGAATGTGGCACGACGATCGGATTCCAGTGCCGGCCGAAGTCGTCGAACGGTTCCGCCAAATATCTGTCGCCGATGTGACTGAAGTGAATGGCGAGCTGATTTTGGCTGGTTTCGGTATCGAGAAACCGGTTTCCGAATCGGAAGAACCGGCTCTTCTACCTGGCGACGATGAATCGCAGACACTGACCAACAATCGGCAGTTGATTGCTTGGAATGCAGCGGGTGAACTGTTTCGACGAAACTTGCCCTACAGTCGCCGCATCTCGCCTCGATTGGAAGGCGGGTTGTTATTGTTTCTGAACGCTGGTGGTCCGACTGGCAATTCGAATCTTGAGACAGTTGATCTGATCGCTGGGAAAATTGACGTCCATTCCGATTCATTGTTTAACGACCGGATTGATGAACCGGCGAAACGGTGGCATTACATTGGAAACGATCGATTCGTATATGCCGGTGATGAATGGTTTCGTCTGGTTCAACAAGCTGATAATCGGCTGGATCCGCAGTTCAGTTTCTCTCTGGCGAATCCGGCGGAAAAAGTTGAACTGGCTGGCGATTCCCTGTTGATCCATCATCAGGAAGACAGTGTCAGTTTGATTGATCTTGAGACCGTTGGGGATGAAAAAAGGGTGTCCCGAGTTCGAAGACTGAGTGGATTCTATAAATACGCTTCCCTTTCGCCCGCAGGAACAGAAATTGCCGTTGTCCATAGAACAGACCGTCGGGTGGCCATTTTCAATACAGAAGACATCTTGCAACAGGAACCGAACGCCCAGCCCCTGGCAATCGATGGTGAAGCAACCGGCTTGACTTGGATTCGCGGAGCGGCGTTACTGAATCTGGGAATTGATTCCGATAGCCTGGATTGTCTGGCAACCGCTTCTGTGGCAGAAAAGTCGATTGGCATCAAACTGTGGAATCCGCAAAATGGCGACGCCATTCCTCTTGACCCGAACTTGTCCACGCTTCCACTTGCCGTTGAGCGTCCCGAAAAAATCAAGTCTTTTGAATTTTCGGCCGTCTCAGGTTCGCTGGCGGCCATTGTCTGGAATTCCAGCGACGATGATCGGGCCGATATTTGGAAGTACGCCCTGACCCGTAAACCCG
>JBGSXT010000720.1:0-4382 GCA_041751295.1 Mariniblastus sp. | reverse complement strand
TTTTG
Source organism: Mariniblastus sp. (assembly GCA_041751295.1). Taxonomy (GTDB): domain Bacteria; phylum Planctomycetota; class Planctomycetia; order Pirellulales; family Pirellulaceae; genus Mariniblastus. Next base: position 4,377 of record JBGSXT010000720.1, on the reverse strand, counting down.
GCGATGCACACAGCCAGCAAGGACTTTGCAATTGCATTCGCCAAGCGCGCGTGACGGGCAACGTAGCCGATGGTCGATTCGCTGCGACCAGGATCGAGATGGTAAAGGACCAGGATTGACGACATCACAGTACGATCGTTAGTGCCGACCCGGTGCAATGATCGACGAGACGAACAGCCGATGAGCGGGAATCAAATGGAAAATCTCGAGTTTTACAATAACTGGACTTTTGCCCGTTTCATGAACAACAGATCGCCGTGATTCTTGTTGAAATCCCTCGAGGTTTTATCTCCGACCCTTTTGATGCGATTGGACGGGAACTGGCCGCAAAATACGACTTACAGCTTATCAGCGCCTTATCCGAATGTCAGACAGTTCGGGTAACAGATCGCACCTCGTCGACTGGTAGGACGATTCGGACTGCACGTCTGACGGATTTTCTCGACCGAGCATCGAGCCGCGTCAAGTTTGTCGCGCGCAACTCGATCCGCGATTCCACCGAGACCCTCTTCTACTTCAGGTGCGAATTCACCTTGCGACACGACAATCAACCACGCTCAATTTTGTGGTTTCGTTGCTCGACACTGAAATCCGACTGCCAAATTCCATACCCGCAAAAAAGTTGCCGCAGCTTCCCGCTGTGGCGACTCATGCCCGCCGTCAATTCCCCGAGTTGTCGCGGAATTTGATTTTTTCGATCAGGGTTTTGACGGTGTCGTCGGGCAGGACTTTTCCTGATACGGCACCGATCGCTTTGACGGTGAACTGGTACTTGAGCTGATAGTCGATATCGAATTCGACTTCGGTATCTTCTGCGCTGGCTGGATCGGTTGCCGCTGCGAGGACTCTTTCGACAAAATCTGTCAATTCCTGATACATGGTTTCTCCGGACAGTGTCTGGCTGTCAACGCCATCATCGACGTCGATGCTGGCGATGTTGCCGTTGTCGCCGGAGTTCAACTTGACAGAAATCAATGTCGGAACGTCCTCCATCAGCTGTTCCGGAGGCTTATCGGCCGCCAGCGGCATGCGCACATTGAAGTCTCCTTCCAGCGCCACAATCTTGAAGGTCATGATGAAAAATACCAGCAACTGGAATACGATATCGATCATCGCAACCATATTCAGCGTGATTTCTTCCCGATCATTGTCAAAAGCGCCTGCGATTCTCATAACGCGATTCGGCCCATTCAGTCTTTCTGTTCTTTCACGCGCAAGCTGAAGCTTTCCAGCTCCAGGGATTGGCACTTGGTAATCAATTCCTGCACCAATCCAGTCGGCGTATCTTCATGCGATCGAATGATCACGGCGATTTCCCCGGTGGGAACATTTTCCCGCTGGGCGGCTGTAATTTCGCGATTCAACAGGCCTGTCAAAAAGTCGATCTTTTCAATTTCCTGACCGGCAAACTTCACGCTGCCGTCTGGATTGAGATTCAGAATCACCTGATAGTCCGGTCGTGATTCCGGTGGACGGGCCAATTGGTGGGACGGCAGCAGAATTTCTTCAGCGCGATCGACTTCGGCGAAATTGATGATCAACATGAAAAACGAGATCAATTGAAAGGTGACGTCAATCATCGGCGTCAAGTCCGCTTCCAAGATTCCCTTATACGTTTTCCGTTTGAATTTCATCGGTATCTGTCAATCGGTTTTGGAGCTGGGGCCGACCTTCTCAAAACGACTCATCAGCCGTTCGCTATGGATGCCGACTTCCAGTACCAGTCGTTGGATCCGATTGCGGAGGATGTTGAAAGCCGCAATGGCCGGGATGGCAATGGCGAGGCCGATCAGCGTCGTCAGCAGCGCGGTTGAAATTCCATTCGCCAGTTTACTGGCGTCCGGTGCAGTTCCACCAAAAGCAATCACCCGAAATGATGAAATCATTCCGTGAACGGTCCCGAACAGCCCGATCATCGGGCTGATCGTGCCGATCAGGGCGAGATAGCTGAGACGATGATCGAGTTTCAAACTCTCGTCCTCGCCAACCTCCTGCATCGCTTCCATAGCGTGTTTGTAGCTGCCCGACAGTCGCGCCAGACCAGCCGACAGTACATTTCCCAGAAACGAATCGTCGGCCTTGGCCAGTTCATAGGCTTCCTGATATTGTTTCTGGTCCAAATGGGCTTCGAATGCTTCGATTAAATGTTGGGGACACAGGAAATCCCGCCGCGCAGCGAGAATATTCATGATCAGAAACGCAAAAAAGATGAACGAAAGTGCCAGGAAGATCAGGATATAAAACCAACCCAGTGATTCGATCAGCCAGGTCAGCACATTCTTCTGCTGCACCACATCGCCGATCGCCGCGCCCCCCTGGCCTGCATCCTGGCCAAATGTCATCGTTGCCAAAAACATCATGATTGCACACGTAAGCAAGCTGGCCCACCACTTCGATGTTACTGATCTCAATCCCATGAAAACCTCGACCGCGAATTAATTGCCTTCCATTTGTGTTCGTAATGATCGGCAAAACAGCTGCCGGTGCAACCGAACATCCAAACGACCAGTTCCTGACCGGCATTGTAACTCAGAATCTCAGTTGTGGAGAGGCACTTGGGGCAACATCTACAGGATGGTTCGCTTCTCAGTCCAGGTGGCACCGTCCACGCGTTATCGCCCAATCGTCATTTCGGACGACTTGGCAATTCGCCCGAAACTACCCTGAGCATCCGCCGTTGGCCCGAAAGACTTTAAACAGTCGGCCCGCAAGTGGAGTCGCGCAATCACAGCTTGGCCGCCCATATGGAATTTCGGTAGCGACTTGTCAATAATTCACGCGACTCGTTAGATCGATCCGTCTCTTTCAGCTCCGACCAGATTTTCGACAGTCGAAACAAAGATTCTGCATGGGCATCCGGTTCGGTTGAAAACAGAAGTTGCGTGTGCAGAAACGCATCACGGGCTTTTTTTAATTCGTTCGATTGCAAATAGCATGTTCCCAATGCGTTGTAAGCGTAAGCAAACAGCCGGGTGTTTTCGACATTCTGTTCCTGAATGATCTTTTCGAGGACAGCGATCGCGGGTGCGACATCACCCTGCAACGCGGAAATTCGTGCGAGCTGGCATTGAGCGAGTAATTTGAAATCTGCAGTTTCCCCGTCAGCTCCAGGCTGATTCAACAATGCTGTAAAGCTTTGCTTGGCAGCATCCAGCTGATCCTGATGGATCAGCGTTTCACCTTCAAAAAAATAGCCCCGATTCTCATACTCGGCCCATTTCGATTTCGTCAGCTTGTTGAATTCCTTCTGCGCTTGAGCCAAATTGCCACTGGACATCAGCAGCTGGCCGTACAGATCAACCGCCACAACCAGTCCGGAGGAATCCGAGTTCGCTTTGATAAAATTGCCAACCAACTGTTCTGCAGTTTCCGGAGTCATTGCCGGATCACCGCGTAAGGCAATATTGCCGGCCGCCATGGCCTCCAGAAATTTGATCTGCTGTTGAATAAATCGGGATTCCGGAGCTTCGTCGATCTTGCGAATCGTGGTCAGGCATTCGTCATATCGCTGGTTTTCCAGATGGTCCCGCGCTCTTTCGACTGCCCGAGGTTCACCGGAAAAAGTAAGTTTTTTGATTTTGCTGACCGGGAATTCCTGCTGGCCGGCGTCGGTTTCAATCGTCACGTTGAATGCCGAAGTGCCCACAATTTGCCCTCGAACGAGCGTATTTCTGTCACCCGAATCGGCCTTCAGGAAGACGCTGTCCTTTTGAGCCAAGGCTGGGGTTTCCAACGCCAACGCAACGACCAGAGCGGCTCCAACGACCAGCCAATGACTCGCAATAAACTTCATGGATCAATGTTCCCGTCAAAATTTTCGATATTCACCAGCTCGTGATCAACCATCCGGTTTCCATTTTATTTGGCGGCAGCGGTAGCAGGTGCCGGGCTGATGCTGTTGCGAATGCGCTGTTCCAATTTTTCGAATTTGGACTTCCAGTCCGGCCCGCCCAATTGTTCATCTTTGGCTTTAGTGATGTCGACCTGTTTCAACGCAGCCGCGATAACTTCCGGTTTCTGCTTGATCAATCCGTACTCCAAACGTGTTTCAATCGCCGCATACAGGCTGCGGTAATACGGATCGCTGAATTTCGGATTGTTTTTCAATATTTCCGACAGTCTTGCCCAGCCCCAAACCAGATTACTCTGTCGTCTGGTCTTCGGATCGAGGAATTTTTCCGTGCCGCTCAAAGCTTTTGCCAGTTGTTCCGGCTGCTTTTTTTGTACGCCCCAAACCTGTAACGTCCGGGCGGCATCCATTTGCATATTCCAGGCGTTGGGCGAATGTCGCAGCAGCTCGACCAGTTCATTGTACGATTCTTCGAACTGCCCGAGGCCCCGTTTGGCGATCGCTTGTTGCCGCTTCAATTCATTGAC
>JBGSXT010000719.1:0-4128 GCA_041751295.1 Mariniblastus sp. | reverse complement strand
CCGGGATGCGTGCCGACGACTTGGCCGGCCACTGTTTTGATCTGGCCCGCTGTATGGCTGTTTGGCCGTCGAGATCGAACAAACTCGTCGTGCTTGCCGGAAGTGACGAAACAGATTTCCTGGCTGTCTTTCTTTTCCGCGACATTCAAACCCAATTCGGATGCGATCTTGCGGATGGATGGCTTGTCGTAATGGCCAACCGGCAGCAACATCCGCTGCAAATACTTCCGTTTGATGCCGAACAATACATACGACTGGTCTTTGGCCGCATCGACTCCCCGCAACAAATGCAGGTCACCATCGCGATCTACCAGACGGGCATAGTGCCCGGTCGCCAGAAATTCCGCGCTCACACTGTCGGCGTAATCGAACAGTTTGCCGAACTTGATTCGATTGTTGCACATCACACAAGGGTTTGGCGTGCGGCCGATCGAATATTCATCTACAAAATAATCGATGATTTCGCGAAACTCGGCTTCCAGATTCAACGCATAAAAGGGGATATCCAACCGCTCGGCGACGCGTCGGCCATCTTCAGCATCGGATGCGCTACAACAGCCCTGTTTGTGATCGGCGCGTGCGTTGAGCACGGGCAACAGCGGCGACGATTCCCGACGTCCGTCAACGGCACAAGCCGCAATCGCCTGTTCGCCATGACGCATAAAGACGCCGATAACTTCGTGCCCCTGTTGCTTGAGCAGGTACGCAGCGACGCTCGAATCGACGCCACCCGACATTGCCAGCACAACTCTGGACATAATTTCCGATTTCAGTTCTACAGGGATTGATGCAAGTGGCGCTGTCCAAATAACGGGTTCGCCGTTATGATTCGAACTTTTAATCATACGCCAAACTGCCGTTCAATGTATCTGGTCCTATCCACCAGCCTGAATCCGGACAGCCGCAGCCGGATTCTGGCTGATGCGGCGGTCGTGGCCCTGTCGAAACTCTCCGACGATGTCACACTGTTGGATATTGCCGAGTTGGATTTGCCCATGTGCGACGGGGATTCATGTTATCAACACCCCGACGTGGGTCGGGTTTCGAAAGCGGTATCTGCGGCTGCCGGAATTCTGATTGCGGCGCCGGTTTACAACTATGACCTGTCGTCTTCCACGAAAAATGTCATCGAATTGACGGGCCGCGCGTGGACTGACAAAGTGGTCGGTTTTTTGTGCGCTGCCGGTGGACGCAGCAGCTATATGGCTCCGATGGGTCTGGCCAACAGTCTGATGCTGGACTTTCGGTCGCTGATCCTGCCCCGATTTATCTATGCGACGGGTGATACGTTTTCAGGGCCCCAAATCACAGACATCAATTGTGAAGAACGAATCGACGAACTGGCCCGGCAACTTGTTCGCGTGGCGCAAGCTTCGCAACTGGAATTCTAGAAAGTCTCATGAAGCAACGAAACGACATTCGAAACATTGTAATTATCGCGCACGTCGACCATGGCAAAACGACGCTGGTCGATTGTCTGCTTAGGCAAAGTGGACAGTTCCGCGATTCGCAGCTGGTCGGCGAACGGATTCTTGATTCGGGTGACCTGGAACGGGAACGGGGCATTACGATTTTGGCCAAGAATATTGCGCTGCTGTACAAAGGTGTCAAAATCAACATCATCGACACGCCTGGCCACGCCGATTTTGGTGGCGAAGTCGAACGAGTGCTGAAAATGGCGGACGGTGCGTTGCTACTGGTCGATGCAGCGGAAGGCCCCATGCCGCAGACACGCTTCGTGTTGGGCAAGGCCCTGGAGGTCGGACTCAAGCCGATCGTCGTCGTAAACAAAATAGATCGAACGGACGCCCGGACTGAAGAGGTGGTCAATGAATCGATGGAGTTGATTGTGGAAATGGGAGGCGAGGAGTTTCTGGACGAATTCCACCATATTTACGCCAGTGCCCGAGAGGGATATGCAACGATTGACTTGAATGTGCCGTCCGATTCCATGCAGCCGCTGCTCGATCTGGTCCTGGAACGGGTTCCGCCCCCAACGATTGAAGATGGGAAATTTCGCATGTTGGTCAATACGATGGATTGGTCCGAGTACGTCGGACGGATTGCTGTCGGTCGAATTCAAAGTGGCTCGATTGCCAAGTCGGCGAAAGTCTGTGTGTTACAGGCGGATGGCAGTGTCACGACCTGCAAAATTGCTTCGGTGCATTTGTTCGACAAACTGGGACGAGTGGAAGTGGAAACGGCAAGTGCCGGCGATGTTGTGGCCCTGGTGGGCATCTCCAATATAGAAATCGGCGATACGATTTGCGACCCTGAAAACCAGGTCCCCTTTCCACGCATTTCAGTCGACGAGCCGACGCTGGAAATGATTTTCACCATCAACAATTCGCCGCTCGCCGGGCGCGAAGGCAAATATGTGACCGGCCGCCAACTGCGAGAGCGGCTGAAACAGGAACTGGAAAGAAATGTGGCGCTGCGTGTCCGCAACGTTGAAGGGGCGGACGCCTTCGCCGTTTCCGGCCGCGGCGTCCTGCATTTGGCGATTCTGATCGAGACCATGCGTCGTGAAGGATTCGAACTCTCCGTCGGAAAACCGACCGTTGTCATCAAGACGATTGACGGTGAAGTCTGCGAGCCGTTCGAGATTCTAGTGGTCGAAGTCCCCACGGAGAAAGTTGGCCCGGTGATGGAAATGGTGGGCAATCGGCGGGGCGAGTTACTGGAGATGTCGGTGCGGGGCGAATTCACGATTGCCAATTTCCTGATCCCGTCGCGCGGATTGATTGGGCTGAGAACAAAAATGCTGAATGCGACCCAGGGGACTGCGGTGATCAATCATCGTTTCAGCAAATTCTGCCCGATTGAAGGGGAGATTCCGCATCGCGCCAACGGCGTGATGGTCTCGATGGCGGGAGGCAAAGCTGTCGGTTTCGGGCTGTTCGGGTTGCAGGCGCGGGCCGAGATGTTCGTATCGCCAGGGGATGAAATTTATGAAGGGATGATTGTCGGCGAAAACAGTCGCAGCAACGATCTGCCCGTCAATCCGTGTAAAGAGAAGAAATTGACTAACATGCGTGCCTCCGGGAGTGATGAGAACATTCTACTGAAGCCAGCTGTCAAATTTTCACTGGAAGAAGCGTTGGAATATATCGAAGACGACGAACTGGTCGAAATCACGCCCACTAAAATCCGATTGCGCAAAGGCCTGCTGCGCGAAGCTGACCGTCGCCGCATGTCACGGGTCGCAGTTGGCAGTTAGGCGAGTATCAGGAAACGGCGTGCCTAAAGGACGAATTGCCTGAAGGACGAATTGCCTGAAGGACGAATTGTCACACGGACGAATTAGCAATTCGTCCGACAGGCATTTTTTCATCTGCAACCGGCCGGGAGACAGTGCTCGACCGAGTGGTTTTCACCAGGGACTTTGCCACGCTTCGCAGCTGGCCATGTATTGCCCGTAGACTGGATCGTCGGCGGCGTTATTGCGGAGCATATCCAGCGTCTGGTCCACCAGTTCGGATTCCCGTTGCAGCGACAATTCACCGCATAACAACTTGATTCGCAGGAAAACAAAATAGGTGTCGAGGACATCGCAACGGCAATAGTCGTTGATCTTTTTCAGCTCTCCCTGGGCATACAGGTCTTGCACCATATGGCCGGCGATCCCCATTTTTCCAGGCTTGTTCAACAGATTGGCCAGCAGGTTCAACCCCCCTTTGAATCGCGTAGCGCCGAAGTTGGTGATGACTTCCTGCAAATCCAGATGAGAGGCGTTATTGAAACGGTTGCGTGGCTGGTCGTATGGCGGTCCTTTGTCGGACATCCAGTCGCCAATGTCGATGCCGTATCGAAATGCGGCCAGTTCCAGCAACGGAATATCAAACGTGCGACCGTTGAAACTGACCAGCGTCATTCTACTTTTATTGTTGGCGGCTTCATTCCGGTAGTGTCGCCAGCCACTCCAGAAATCTTTCGTGATCACATGTGAACGGAAGGCGTCGTTGTCAATCGTCTTCAGTTCGAGCAGGCTGAAATCGCTCGCGATTTTGGCGATGGCAATCGCGACGGGAATCTGAAAGGTGTAATGAATGAACTCCCGGCCAGTCTGTTCCAGTTGCAGCTGGCGACAGTGATCAATCGCCTGCTGCGCGGTAAACGACTCGTCCG
>JBGSXT010000718.1:0-11734 GCA_041751295.1 Mariniblastus sp. | reverse complement strand
CCCGATTTCGGACCGGTTGACGACCGAGGGTTGATATTTTCCCGTTTTCAATTTGGCGATGATGGGAATGATGATTTCGTTGGGCAGCGCCAGACTCGACACGCGACCATCACGAGCGATATTGATGCCGACGACCCGACCATCCAAATCGACTACCGGTCCGCCGATTTCGTTGGCGTTGAGCGTCGAATCATGCTGCAGTGCCAACGGAAAATCGCTGCGGCGCTTGCTTAACGTGCTGCCCATCCGGTTTTGGCGGTTGCCCCGATCCATCATTGGATTGACGGTCCGTTTGCCCAACGTGACCGGAACTTCAAGTTGCTCTTCGCCACGACTGATTTTCAGGACAATTTCGTCGCCGGGATGCAAGCGTCCCAACGTCTCCATCAATTCTGTCCGGTTGAGAATTTTTTTGTCATCGATGGCGACGATTACATCATTGACCAGCAGGCCCGCCTGTTCCGCAGGCGTGTCATTGAGGACCACATTGATGCGGACGCCTTCCCCCTCCTCCCGATCTTCAGGAAAAATTCCGATGACTGCCGAATTCAGGGTAACGTCGGCAATCTCGCGTGCCTGATGGCTGACAATGCCAACCGACAGCGGGATATCATCCTGACCCACGGTGGCCAGCCAGGCTCCGACAGCAGGCTGGAGTTCATCTTCGATGCGGGCAAAGTTCAAACCATTGGCCGCGACTTTCAGCAACACCAAATCAGTATCCGGATCGATGCCGACAATCGTTGGCTCGAGAGTGGTCCCATCCGGAAATTTGCATTCCAATCCTGGCTTCAACTCGCTGGCCTTGGTCAATATCAAACCATTGGGGTCGATAATTGTTCCGAGGGCAATTTGCCGCTCGCCGTCCGAAATCTCGACAACCGAGGCCGAGGTTGAAGCGACCACAGGCGAAAAGACGTTGGTGAATTGTTTACTCCGTTTGGAATAGGAAATTCTGCCGCGCCTTGTTTTTCGGCTCGGCTCGGATTCGCCATCCTCAGCCGATTCCACCCCATCGTCACTCATTTCGTCCTGATCACGCTCTTCCGAATTCTCTGGGCTGTCAGACCCTTCAGCCGGTTTGGTCTGGTCTTGTTCAGGAGTTTCGTCGGGTACGGGGCTGTTTTCTTCCGCCGATTCGGCTTTTTCTTCCGCCTTGGGTTCGTCAGGAGCCTGTTGGGCTGAGGCGACGCTTACACCAATGCTGAACAAAAGTGCCAGACACAGTAATCGAATGAGGATCATGGGGATGTTCCGTGTTAATTATAAATGTTTGATTCGAAGTTTAGGTTGTCAACGGCACGCTGATTCCATTCATTATTTATATCCAAGAGTGACTTCCAATTCGAGTTCCTGATCGTCGCGCATCACGGTAATGACCGTCTGGGCGTGCGGTTTCAGCTTGCCCAGTGCTTGCAGCAGATCACGGCCATTTTCAATTTTGTCATCGCCGACCTTGATAATCCGATCGCCTGTTTTCATTCCCGCCAGCGCTGCACTTTCTCGTTCGGTTACACCTCTGATTTCGTTAGTCGTGGTGCTCCCATCAGTCTTCAGATCGATTCCCAAAAAGGCCGATTCGCTGTCCACAATGGCTCCGTCAACCATTTGATCCCAGTCATTCGAAAAAGCGTCGATCGGCACGTGAAAATTTTCTGAAATCTGACCGCCGATACGGCTGTGGATTCCGATCACGTATCCGTCCAGGTCAACCAGTGGCCCGCCGGAATCTCCTCCCACCAATGTGCAATCGGTCGAGATGACGCCGGCAAAGTTGTTCAAAATCCTGCCCACCCGGTACACCAGTCCGCGTCCTTCCGTTAATCCTCCCGGGTGCCCTACTGCCATTACCCATTGCCCTCTGTCGAGCGACATCGATTCTCCGAGATCGAGAAATGGCCATTTACCTTCATCAGTAATTTTTAATAATCCGGAGTCGTAAGCCCGGTGCAGGCCCAGCGTGATGGCATTGGCTTTCGAACCGTCAGCAAACGTAATCGTGGCAGGTCGATTTGGACGACCGATCACGTGGGCCGCCGTCAACACGTAGCCGTCACGGCTGACCACCACGCCACTTCCCTGGGCCTCGTCCAAAGTAATGTTCACTGTCGCCGGTTTGGCCATTTCTGCAACTCGGGCAAACGCCTTTTCCATCGAACGAAGCTGTTCGATGGTCGTCGGATCATTGCCGTCAGCGAGAAAGGAAAGTTCAGTGTCCGCAACTGTCGCCGCAACCGAATTTTCATTTTCGTCGACAATCGGAAAATTCTGACCTGACAGCTGTGATGTAGCAGACCCCGCCAACGCCATCAGCATCAGGATCCGGATCAATATCGGGCGGGCTCGTGGAAACATGCTCATGAAATCGGATTCCTTCGATTGTTCAAATTACAACGATGTCGCGGCCATACTCGACCGCTGGCCAAGCCTGATCTATTCTACCACTTCGGAGTTCTGAAAGTAGGATGATTGGTTGCGCGACAGCAGGGAAATATCCCGTTTGGAGTCGGTTTTTTCCGCTTCAAACCAGGCAGAATGAGCAGTTCCGCGTCGGCAAATCATCGTTTTCCGCTTAACAGGTAGAATCGAAATTTTTGGACGGCAGGCCGAATGAAAGTGCTGGTAATAGGGTGCGGCTATCTGGGGCAACGGGCGGCGCTCATCTGGCGAGCCCACGGTTTTGAAGTGTTTGCGGTGACCCGGTCCGTGAGGAATTCCGATCGACTGCATTCGCTCGGTTTGCAACCGGTCGTTGCCGATGTCACGAAGCCGGATTCGCTGAAAGATCTGCCGCTTGCTGATATCGTCCTGTTCGCTGTTGGCTTCGATCGAACTGCCTACGCAGACGTTCGTGAGGTTTATGTGCAGGGCATGACCAATGTTCTGAATCGACTGGGCTCCCAGCTGAAACACCTGATTTACATCAGTTCAACAGGTGTATATGGCGACTCTGGAGGCGACTGGATCGACGAGTCGACGGCGACGTCGCCTCAGCGTGAGGGTGGCAAAGCCTGTCTGGAGTCCGAAACGCTGATTGCTGCCAGCCCGTTTGCTGAAGTGAGCACGATTTTGAGATTGGCTGGTATCTACGGACCCGATCGCATTCCCCGCCTGGCGGCGATCCGGCAACGAGACTGGGCATCGCTACCGCCAAACGGTCACTTGAACCTGATCCATGTCCAGGACGCGGCCCGGATCATCGTCGAGATAACTCGGCAAAAAATCATCAACGAGCTATTTCTTGTTTCCGACGGCAATTCGCCTTTGCGGCGCGATTTTTATGAATATGTTGCTCAACAGCTGAATGCTGGACCGATCGATTGGAGTCGTCATCTTAAGCCGACTGCAGCTGCACGGTCGAGCGCGGACAGGAAAATCTGCAATCAAAAACTGCGCCAACGGCTTGATTTTTCGTTCGGATTCCCGGATTACAAAGTTGGAGTCAAATCCGCTTTGGGGACCTGATTTCGATCTCCGAAAGGATTTGTTGCTGTCCGTATTGGAAAATAACGGGCCATTTTCAGGATGTTTTCTTAAACGGTCTTTGTGATGCCGTCGATGTTGCTGATCATTTGGATCGGCCCTAGAATCAAACTTGATGGGCGGCGATTCTGCCCCGTTTGCACAAATTTGCTTTCAGGAATTAAATGATTCAGCGCAAGCCGATCTTTCCGAATATCATCGAAATCAATCACCAATTGGGTCATGTGCTGGGCTGCAATGTCTATTTGATCTTCGATGAAGAGGAATGGGTGATGATCGACATCGGTTACGAAGACGATGTGGAAGAGATTATCGAACTGGTTCGCGAGCTGGATTTTCCGTTTGCCCAGTGCAAATCGCTGATCGCTACTCATGCCGACGTCGATCATATCCAGGGACTGGCCCACGCCAAGCAGATTCTGCGAGCCCCGGTTTCTGCCCATCCGCTGGCAGCCCAGCCGCTACGTACGGGCGACCGCATCAAGACGTTTGCGCTGATCGAAGCACAGAGTATTGATATGGCCATGCCTCCGGTGGAAGTAGAGAACCTGATCAATGATGGGGACATCATCAAAGTTGGCGGACTCGAACTGGAAGTCTGGCTGACGCCTGGACATACCGATAGTCAACTCGCATTCCGCCTGGGTGATTATCTGTTCAGCGGTGACAACATTTATCAGGACGGATGTATCGGTGCAATCGATGCCCATCATGGCAGCGATTTGCAGGCCTTCATCCGATCGTTGCAGCGGATCAGGGATTGCGATGCCCAATGGCTGTTGCCCAGCCATGGCCCCATGTTCCGCAAAGATGATGCGCTGATCGATGCCGCCATCAAACGAGTCGCCGGTTATCTGCACATGGCTGATTTCGGAACCTGTGCCATCGATTGGCCGATGATGAACCAATACGAAAAAGACATCGCCGCCGGCAAAATGCCCAATTAGCTGACATTCCGGGTAACTGTCGGATTCGCGTCAGCAGATCGCTTCGTTGGTGCTTGTTTTTTGATCATGTTTTTGCCGCGTGACATCGTCCGAGACCTGCCAAACCTGAATCAGGCGGCCTTCGGGTGCGGGGACTGCGCGTTGCCTGTCAGAACCGGTTTCACAACGACTGGCTGCTCCTGTCGAAGCTCCACTTCGCTGCGGCCCGTCAACATGGCTGGCAGGCCGTGCAAATGGACATCCTGTTGCGGAAATGCAATTTCGATACCCTCTTCACGAAACGCCGCGTCAATCGCCATATTGAGTTCGTGAATAACGCGGAAGTAAACGTCCCGGGTCGACACCACGACTCGCAATTCAAAATCCAGTGTGCTGCTGCCAAACGTGCGAAAGACAACTTCCGGGCGAGGAATGTGTTTAACGAGTGGATTGGCGCGGGCGATATCGATCAGCACCCGTTGGGCCTTCTTGGTATCCGATCCATAGGCAATCCCCACGTAAACAATAACACGCGTCGATCGGTCACTGAGAGTCCAGTTCATGACATCTTCGGTGATGAATTTCTTGTTGGGTACAATCAATTCACGATGATCGAGATCCTTGATGGTTGTGGCTCGCAGTTGCATCCGCGTGACGTGACCGGACACGCCATTGACCGTCACGAAATCACCGACGCGAATCGGCCTTTCAATCAGGATAATCAGCCCGGAAACGAGATTGGCAAAAATTTCCTGCAATCCAAAACCCAGTCCAACGGTTAAACCGGCAGCCATCCATTGGACCGTCGACCACGACAGGCCGAGCCAGTAAAACATCATCAACAGGCCAGTGATGCCAACGACATAGCGACACACAAACGAAATGGCATAGCGGCCACCTCGATCGAGTGGAAATCGCTCGAGCAGCACGATTTCCAGAATACCTGGCAGATTGCGACTGAGCACAATTGCAATTCCGAGGATGCCGGCTGACAGCAGGACATCACGCAAGGTTACGGAAACCACTGTGCCATCTTTGACAAACGCCGATTCCCACAGGGAAATATCGTCCAGGTATCCAATCGCCGGAAGAACGCCCGACCAGACCTGCCATCCGATGATCACCACGGCCACCAACGCCATGACTCGCAACAGTCGATTGACCTGAGCGGTAATCTCCGAAATGTCAAGCGCGTGTTCTTCGTCTCCAGGAGCCAACGCCTCGCGAGTCGGTAGCAACTTCCTTCGAAACTGCATGATCAACAGTGTGCGACTGGCCAGACTGGTCAACAGCGCGATCCCCGTAATGATCGCCAAAGTCCAATACAATCGCCAACTCAGTTGAACTGCGGTGAAATGGTATCCGGCCGCCGAAAGCAGCGCCAACGCCAGCGGACAGAAGGTTACCGCCATAATCAGAAATCGGGTCCAGAACCCCAGCCCCTGTTCGCTCGGTTTTTCACGGCAGCCAATACAGTATTTGCGAATCCGGGAATTGGTTTTCCAGAGCCCCATCGAGAACACGATCATGGCGGCGATGAATGCGATGCGGCCCAGTGAATCATTCCATTTGCCTCCACCATAGGACTCGATGGCTGTGTAGAACCACAACAGCGGCAGACAGATCCAGACAACGCATTTTGTCGTCGCCAGAATCGCCTGGCAGACATTGGGAGACCAGCGCAAAAACCGCTCTGCCAGCCCGTTTTGGGTAACGGACCTGCTGATCGCCAAGACGATAAACAACAGCGGGATTGCCGTTGTGACCAGACTGAATCCGATTGCGCCCGGCAGCGACTGTTTCTGATAAGGCGGATCCAGTTGCCAGGCGATGAACATCAGCGCGGTGGGCAGAAAGGATGCCGACGTAAAGGTTAGAACCAGCGAATACAGCGTGGGACCATAGTTCGTAAATTCGCTGTTGCTGTCCAGCAGCGCCGGATTCAGTCTTTCAGGCGCTCGATTCATCGGTTTCGTCCCTCGGTTGCAATTTCTGTTTTACGCGGCGGTTGACAGCCAATAACACAAACATGAAGCACAGCGCGAGGATGGATTCGTAAAGTCGATTTCCAATGCGTCGAACAGTCGTGCCTGCCAACTCGGACCATCGCGGTGCATTGAAGAAATCCGACAACCCTTTTCCGGCCAGCGACAAATTCGACAGTGCAACCGGATCTGAACTGCGAACCCACAATGCATTGACGTCGATCCAGGCCTGCGTGCGATTGATCTCGTCAACCAGTTTCTTGCGCTCTTCAGAAACAACACTCACCATGCGGCCGTAGGTTTGATAGTCATCCATCAATTGATCGAGATAGTCCCGTTTCGTTTCCACAAACTGGATCGCTTTGCGGGCCAGAGGACTTGTCGTCTCTTCGGATTGAATCAGCTGTTTGACCGTCGCCTGCGGGTCGGCCAACTGATCCCGCTCTTCCTTCAGGCTGACTTTTGCCAGATTCACGGTACTCAATTCCTTCTGCAACTGTCGAATCCGAATATGGCACTCGCCGGTCGTCATCAGGTTCGGGCGCAGCTCGACCAGCAGCATGCCGTTGGTTCCGGTCAATCCAGCTGCCTGAATCTTGAGTTCGATTTCTGTCCGGCGATGGACGATCGATTCGGTTTCATTGGTGATCTGACCCAATTCCATTTTCAACGATTGCAGTTTTTCGACGACCGCGTTTTGCTCTTCGATCAGGGCGGCATTGCGCTGGGCCAGTGGCTTCAGGCTCCAGTGGGCCGTTTCCGCAGCGTCGCTGGCCAAACGCTGCTCGGCTTCGACCTCGCTTTGACGGAGATTCTTGGCAGCTTTCTCCCAACGCTTGATCTCCTTCTGAAGCCTGTGCACGTCGCGGGAAACGAGGTCGCGTTTGATGGGATCAATTTTGGCACCCAATTCCTGGCGTTCGACTTCGGCATCCAGTTTTTTCAACTCCGCTTCAACCGCACGTTGTTTTGTTTTCTGCAGCAGCAGGCCAAGTTGGCTGTCGGTATCATCGGATTGGAACTTGGCGATCTCTCCCAATATGGTCTTCAGCTTCTCATTGGCTTTGGCCCGATCAATGGGAATTTGCGCGACCCGCTCGGAATGATGCCTGATTTCCTTTTCCAACTCCAGTAACGCCGCCTTTTTTTGTTCGAGCAAATTGCGTCTCTCGCTCAACTCGCGATCGATGGTTTCGGATCGAGTCCGATCATCGATGACTGGTTCCGCAGGTTCGACGACTTGAGCCAATAATTCACGCGTTCGCTGCTCATCATTTTGAAGTTCCTGAATCTGCTTGTTGATGGTGAGTCGTTTGCCATCCAGTTCGTTAATTCGCAGCAGGGCTTCGTTGGCTGACGCCAGGATCTGCAGTCGGGACGACTTCATCACGTCGCTGATTTGCGTATCTGCCTCGAAAGCCTTTTGATGGGCGTCGATCTCGTTGCGAATCGGTTGCATCACCGCGTCTTCCGAATCGACTGCTGCGGGGCTGGCTGCCGCTGTGTTGGACTCGGGATTTGCGACCGGCGGTGGTGTCCATTCCGATTTGTTGGCTACTTCGGCGGGTTCGTTGGCACCAACTACGTCTTGTTGGTAGCTGACGGTCTGAATGGAGTGAATTTGACTGGTTGTGCCCGGACCAATTCCAATTCCGGAATGGCTTCGAATGATCGAACGGAAATCCTCCTCGGACAACAGCCCGCCCGTGATCAGGTGGCTGCCCAATCGGTATTGCGGGCCTCCCGAAGTTCCATCGAGCGGAACGCGGTCGCCGGGAATGTCAGGCTCGACAAGTTCACCGTGATGCCTGGTACCAACCTCCAGCGAAATCGTAATTTCATCGGGACGCGATGATTGGGCGACCATCGAGATGGAAACTATCAGAATTGCGGCGATCGACTGTAGATGGTACATGGCAGGCGAAGAATAGGGACAGCGGTTACCGTGAACAAGATCAGGCCTGATGATCGATGCTTGCACTTTTCCCAGTACCGCTGGGACGCTCGGAAATTCGCGGGCAGACAGTCATAAAAAAACAATTTGAAAATGCTGAATGCGTTCTAACTGATCCGTTCGATTTAGTAAACGTTTGCCAATAACATCGCGAGGATTGGAGTCATGCTGTTGAACTGGCTGGGATTGCTGTTGGTGCTATTCGGGCCGGTTGTGTTTTTTGCTGCGGCTATCCATATTCTGCAACAGACGACGCAAAGAAGGCTGGCCGAACGATTTGGCTGGAAGAGCATCCTCTGGAGCGGATGGCTGGGCACACCGATTCACGAATTGAGTCACGTGATCATGTGCCTGGTCTTTCGACATCGGATTGATGCCGTCAGCCTGTTCGATCCGGATCCCGACTCAGGTCGATTGGGATTCGTGCGGCATTCGTGGCGCGCTGGCAACTGGTACGAGGAACTGGGAAATGTGTTTATCGGCATGGCACCGTTGATCGGCGGTTCAGCCGCGTTGTTGGTGTTACTGTGGATATTCTATCCGGGCGCATTTTCCAGTCCGGCCGAAACGCCCATCAGTTCTGCGACATTGGCTCCCGCCATCTCATCGCTGACAGAAATCTTCGGGGCAGTTTCGTCCGTTTGTGCGCACCTGCTGCAGTGGCGAAACCTGACCACGATCAAATTCTGGGTGTTTATCTACCTCGTGCTGTGCGTTGGCAGCCACATGGCTCCCAGCTGGAGTGATTACCGTGGTACGGGTCGCGGTGCGATACTGTTTTTCGGTCTGTTGATGGTCATACTGTTGATCGCATCGCTTTTCATCGCCGATTCTGCCGGTATTCAAATTGCCATGTTATCGCTGCTGAGTCCACTGTTCGCGCTGTTCGCAATCACAATTCTGCTTTGTCTGATCGCAGCCATCATCACTCGTCTCGTTCTCGGCTGTTTTCCGAAACGGTTCGACGTCAGGTAATTGCAAAGACTAAAAAGCACTGTCATTGTCTGAATTGCGATTTGGCAACGCCTAGAATAAGCGAGACGGCAGGACGGCCTGTTCGAACCGCATTTCTTGGCGACCGTCAAGCGTGGCTGTCAGCCCAGTTTCTGGAAGGTAGACTGGTATTGTCGCACTCGCGCCACTTCGTCGCTCACAGAGGTTTTAGTCAATCACGATGATCCAACGCATCCACATCAACCATTACCGACTATTCGAGGACCTGAAAATCAACTTCCAGGGAAAGCGCTCTGTGCTATTGATTGGCAAAAATGGCGTCGGTAAATCCTCGCTTGGCAAGGCGCTGCGAATCCTGCAAGATATCGGCAGGGGAAGCAACCGTCTGAAGACATTGTTTACCGAGGAGGACTATGGACGCCTGGACACGAGTCGACCGATTCGCATCGAGATTGCTGTTGACTTCAGCGGTCAGCATTTTGAATTCGCACTTGCGGTAGAACTGCCTGAGAAGTTCCTTGAGTCCCGCGTGCTTGAAGAACGTCTAACGATCGATGGAGCGGAGGTTTACCGCCGCGACTTGGCGGAGGTTACACTCGCAAATACGTCGACGTCCTTCATGGTCGATTGGCATTTGGTCGCCCTGCCGGTGGTGCAGGTCCGTGGCGCGAACAACCCAATCGCGTTGTTCAAGGATTGGTTGTCGAAGATGGTGATCATTTCACCTGACCCGAGTCTGATGGACGGTGTTTCCGATGAGGATTCGCTCGAGCCTGCATTCGATTGCTCCAACTTCGCGTCCTGGTTCGGTGGTTTGCTGGGAGAATACCCGGCGTCGTACACCGTCGTTGAAAAATACCTGAAGGAGGTTTTACCCGACTTCCAGGACTTTCAAAACAAACCGATTTCAGATGTCGCAAAAAGGCTCTTTGTGAGATTTGAAGGCAAAAATGGACTTCCACTGCGGTTGGATTTCAAAAATCTTTCCGATGGCGAGAAGTGTTTCTTTGTCTGCGCGATCGTTCTGGGGGCGAACCAGTTCTATGGGCCCATTTTTTGCCTGTGGGACGAGCCTGACAACTACTTGTCGTTATCCGAAGTTGGTCACCTGGCGATGGCGCTGCGACGATCCTTCGAAAAGTCGGGACAGCTTCTTGTGAGTTCACACAATCCCGAAGCGATACGCAAGTTTTCCGATGACAACACGCTGTGCCTGGATCGAGAGTCACACATCGAGTCCCCGACCGCACGGTGGTTGAGCGACATCGGCTATCAAGGTGATCTGGTGGAATCGTTGATTCGCGGAGACATGAATCATGGCGGTCAATAAATATATACCGCATCTATTCGTGATTCCCGAGGACGATGCGAATCGCCAGATGGCGATCGGTTTCGAGAAAGACGATCGAATTCGCGCGCGATCGTTGCAAATTGTTGCACCAGCCGGTGGATGGAGCAAAGCTCTTGAAAAGCTCAAAGGTGAATATTACAGAGTTCTCGAATCCAATCCGAACAGTCACGTTCTGGTCATCATCGATTGCGATCAGGACTCCCAGCGAATTCCCTGTGCGCTTGCAAAAGTACCGGGGCACCTTCAAAACCGCGTTTTCATCATCGGCACATTGAGCGAGCCGGAAGAATTGAGGAAGTCGCTCAACGGGACACTCGAAATGATCGGTGAATCGGTTGCCCAAGAGTGCTATGATCCAAACCAGCTGATTTGGAAACACGACCAGCTCCAGCACAACTCTACTGAAGTCATAAGATTAAAGTCCGTGTTGTTTCCGGTTGTCTTCGACGCGTAACAGACTGCTGGCATCCGTCCACCATGGGGCACCTCGATCCACGGGTTGGCTACAAGACGGACATACTCCCATTCCGGCGGTTTTTGGAAGGTTAGCAGCAGTGGAAAATATGACTTGGCACCAATTCGCCATCCGTCCTGCGGTATGTTTTCAACTGCCGCTCGCCTAAAATGGGAACAGGAAGTCAACTTGGGCCAGCGAGCACTCTTTGACCAAGTCCTATTCACGCATTCTATTCACAGGCGAGCGGCAGTTGATCATTTGCAAGAGAGGAACAATTGCTCTCATTTGTTTCCGAACAATTGGAACAAAACGTAGTCTGCACAGAATGCCAGTATTAATTGCTGCCGCTCGTCTTGGTTGAGTCAGCGGCGACGAAAGGACAGAGTGGAAGTTAAAACGATGTTAATGCCGTTGGCTCAGCAGCAAACCTGGCAATGGCTGATGGGAGATGAACCTGGCCGGGCTGGTACGCCGCAAATGCAGTGGGCCAATTTGCCCGAGTCATGGGGCGTGTTCGTGTTGATCGCGATCGTGGCTCTGATTGCCTTTGTGGTCTTTTGGTTGTATCGGCGCGAACTGGATACTTGTCCAGTCCCGATCAAAATGCTGCTGGCCGGTCTGCGG
>JBGSXT010000717.1:0-9413 GCA_041751295.1 Mariniblastus sp. | reverse complement strand
TCCGGGCATGCTGTTGGCGCTGGCCGAAGTTGCCGAAGACGGTGACGTTGAGAAAGCCAAAGCCGTTCTGTTGGAAACAATCGAAAACCTTGACGAATCGGCGATTGATGAAGCGGCTGTGAAACGGGCAGTCACCAAGATTCTGAAGCAGCGTGAACGACAGTTTGCCAACAGCGAGTCCTTTGCCCTGAATTTGAGCGAATGGCGGGCCTACGGCGATTGGCGGCTATATTTTCTGCAACGCGATCGCCTGGAAAAAGTGACTCCCGAAGACGTGTTGCGGGTGGCAAAAAACTACTTGGTCGCGAGCAATCGAACGGTCGGAATCTTTCAACCCACGGAAGAACCTGTGCGCGCCGAAGTTCCCAATCGACCCAATCTGGAGTTGGCACTGGCTAATTACAAGGGACGGGACAGGATTGCCGAGGGCGAAGCTTTCGAACCCAAACCGGAAATCATCGAACGTCGAACCGTGAAAGGAAAACTGGACTCCGGACCCAGTTACGCACTGCTGCCCAAGAAAACGCGGGGCGAAGTGGTCAATTTGACGGGCGAATTGAATTATGGAAGCCTCGAAAATCTGAAAGGAAAAGTCGCTGCTACCGAGCTGTTGCCAAGCCTGCTTTCCCGCGGAACGCAACAATTGCCGTTTCAGGAATTTAAGGACAGGCTCGACGAGTTGAGTGCAACCATGAATTTTTCAGGGACACCCGGCACTTTGAATTTCAATATTCAATCCAAAAAGAAACACCTGGGCGAAACGCTGGAGTTGCTAAAGCAGGCACTTCGAACGCCGCTGTTGGCGGAAGATCAATTGGAAATCGTCCGTCGTCAGCAGATCACCCAGATGGAATCGATGCAATCCGATCCACAGGGACTGTCGATTACTGAATTCTCTCGTCGACTCGCGCCCTACGCGGCTGACGATGTGCGTTATTCCCCGACAATTGCCGAAAACATCAAGCGGCTGGAAGCCGTTACGATTGCGGAAATCAAGGCCGTCCATTCGGATTTCCTGAACAGCGAACATGCGGCGATTGCGATTGTCGGTGACTTTGATGCAGATTCCGTCGTGACAGAATTAAATGAAGTGTTTGCGGATTGGAAATCGAACATGGACTATAAACGCATCGATAAATCCGCTGTTCCTGGAGTTAAGGGCGAACGGATTGTGATCAACACGCCGGATAAACAGAACGCGGTCTACATTGCCGGAACGACCTTTCCAATGCGAGACACAGATATCGATTACGAACCGCTGCTGGTCGGCAACTACGTCTTGGGAGGCGGGCCGCTGGCCTCGCGATTGGCAGACCGGGTCCGAAAACAGGACGGACTGTCCTACACGATCATGTCACAATTCCAGGCAGACGATCAGGATGATCGTGGCATGTTTTTGATGTTTGCGATTTCAAATCCACAGAATACTGACAAAGTGGTCGACGCAATTGATGAAGAAATTACTCGATTCATCGAGAGTGGTGTGACCGGCGAGGAGCTGGATAAAGCCAAAGAGAGCTTTCTGAAGACCCGCCAGGGCCGCCGCGCTGAAGATCGTGGACTGGCGCAGTTGTTGCTAGACAATTTAAGGAATGACCGGACCATGGTTTATCATCAGGAAAGCGATGAACGAATCGCCAGCCTCGATAAACAGCAGGTCGACGATGCGTTCAAGCAACACTTCAAGCGAGATAATCTGGTAATTATCACCGCCGGCGACTTTGAACAGTCTGCGGCCGATGCCGAATCCGATCAGGACAGCGGTGAAAAATAGTTTCGACCGCTATCTGGTTTGAAACGTCTGGATAGTGGGCGTCAGGTAAAAATTACGAGTGTAGAACAATTGCCCTCAATTGTTTCAAAACTGTTGAGACAACTGTTCCAATCTGATTTATTCGTTGCC
Organism: Mariniblastus sp.; assembly: GCA_041751295.1. Lineage (GTDB taxonomy): Bacteria > Planctomycetota > Planctomycetia > Pirellulales > Pirellulaceae > Mariniblastus. The sequence continues at coordinate 7,510 of JBGSXT010000717.1, read as the reverse complement.
GCTCGCTTGACAGCCGCTTTACGGATTTTCGTCGGATTCGATGGCGCGCAAGTCGTCCAATCAGGCTGCTTTGGGCAATTGAAACAGATTTTCGTAGCCGACCCGCATAAAAGCCGGACGAAGCTGGCGTTTCAATCTCGAGGCAAAAGCCTGATTGGCTCCGCCCGTCGATGGCGCGACGCGACGGGTTTTGACTTGACCCGCATCAATGCCCAACAATCCACAGAATTGATGAACCGCCAGCCTGGATATTTCCCCTTTAACATCAAGCAGCGATTCAAATTGAAACTCGATTTGATTGGCCGGTGCCAGCCAGTGCCGAAAGCGAATTACCAATCGCTGCATTTCTGATACGCGTGCCAGGGCCGTGGTGACATCCAAATCTGACGTCGTATCGTCCGCAAACCGCGATGGATCGCTTACGATTTGATCGACCAGGCAGTCCAATGGATTTTTGCGCACCAGGTGTACGACCGGAAACTGCGTGGCATTCAGCCAGTTGACCAATTCAGGAGGACTGTCGTATGGCGATGATTCCGAACGAAGTTGTGCCAGCGATTCGTAGTTGACTCCGATCAGGTTAAATGGCTTGCTGTCTTTCAGATGGGCCCGAAAATAGCGATCCAGACATTCGAATCTGCGTTGGTCGGTCGACACGACAGCTTTCGGAGTATTCCGCGACGGTTCCTGCCCAAACGACCAAACCGTTTCAAAGTCAGCAGCGGATATGTCTCCCAAATCGGTGAAACAATCTGATTGGCAAAGACTTGATCGAAATACCGAATTGCAGCTTCCCAGAGAAAATACAAAAACAGGCATCGTCGGATAGGGGCTGTGCAGGTTGCTGGTAAACATGGGTTGCTTTTCGACTGCTGAACAATCGTTCCTTTCAATTGCAAATTCTGTCGACGATTCGTATAGCGGGATCGAAAGAGTGGATAAAGAGGAACTGATGACAGCTGGCAGCTGTCGTCAGTCGTCAGGAGACTGACCGGTCGCAAACCATGCTGCAAGTATTGAAGATGCAACGAGCTGTGTATTGCCATCCACAGGACTTGAGGTTGCTAGCAGTGGCGTTAGAATCGACGATTTCGTAGAGCACGCGCCTTGACCGGCAATGACTGACCAAAAATCCAATCAATTGAAAATTGCCGAGTCTCCTGAACAGGATCGACCGCGAGAACGGCTGCTCACGGTCGGCGCAGAAAATCTGCGGCTAGCCGAACTGTTAGCGATTCTGATTCGATCCGGCCGCAAGGGTGAATCGGCGATTCAGGCTGGAGAAAAAGTTGCGTCCCGCTTTCGTGACAGGCTGGATGCGTTGCCCGATACCAGACAGGCGGAATGGAAGGAAACCAGCAGCGTCGTGGGGCCAACGGCCTATTGCCAAATCATGGCGGGGATTGAATTGGGACGGCGCGTGGCCAACGCCAAAAACGCCAATCGGGCACCGTTGAAAATCTCCGGGACTGAGGACGCCCGTCGTTTCTGCGAAGAACGATTCTCCCGGCTGGTATCCGACAGCAACCGGGAAGAATTCCATATCGTCTGCTTGGACACCAAGAATCAGGTGATTGCAACCCACCAGATATCAGTCGGAACGCTGGATGCCAGTCTGGTCCATCCACGCGAAGTATTTCGGCCAGCCGTCAAGGATTCAGCGTCGTCCGTGATTCTGCTCCACAATCATCCTTCCGGCGATCCGACCCCCAGTCGCGAAGACTTCGCCGTAACCACGCGCATTGAAGAAGCCGGAAAAATTCTCGGTATCGATGTGCTGGATCATATTGTCCTGGGTGCCTTTCGCAGCATCAGCATCAGGGAATCACGGTAAAATTTTCGGCTCATAGTCTGGGACTGGATCGGGGCAGTCGCCGCAAGTTATTGTTTCTTTGCTTTTCTTTTTCCTGTTTGGTCGGAACGGCAGTTGAGAGTGTTCTCTGGGCATCGATTGGTTTTTCGTTTCTGTTCCGCAGTGGACGAATTGGCAATTCGAACTACATTTTGCCGCTTGGCCTAACGCCACAGCTTGTCATCGGCAAACGGATGAATGGGAGCGTCGAACTTTGGTTTAGGCATCGCTTCCAAACAGGCACCTGCCCAGGCCAAGTCGGACTTGGTGGTGATTTTGATGTTCATTGGGCTGCCGAGTACAATGCTGACCGGATGTCCCTGTTGTTCCAGTAATTGGGCTTCATCAGTCGGTTTCTCGGCGCCAATTTTTCGGTACGCCGATGTGATCAACTCGCGACTGAAAACCTGCGGCGTCATGGCCTGCCACAACCCCGATCGCTCGACGGTTCCGTCAATGGTACTGCCGTCCGCTGACTGCTTGAGTGTACTCGTCACCGGGCAGGCCAGAATCGCTGCATTGAACAACTTTGCCGCCGCAAATACCGATTCGATGTCGTCGTCGGAAACGCAGGGCCGAGCCGCGTCGTGAATGGCAACGAAGTCAGACGTAGCAGCGACTGTTTTTAAAGCATTGGCAATCGATTCACAGCGTTCATCGCCTCCGATTACGACTCCGATACCACTGACCGCCAAATTCGCGCCAAACTTTGAATAGAAATCTTCCTGATCCGATTCAGCGATCACGATGATCAATTGCTTGACGTCATCTCGTTTTAGAAAACGGTCGGCCGAATGCAACCAAACTGCTTTCCGGTTCAGGATCGCGAAAGGTTTCTTGTAATGGTTGTCCTCGAACCGACTGCTTTTTCCGGCGGCTGCCAGGATTACGGTGAATCGCGCCATGGTTCATCAGCCGATCAGCAGGCTTTCCAACAGCAGCCGCAATTTTCGAATTTCGCCCAGGTGATCGATGTCCGGTTGCCGGCCAATATCGACGACCAAAGCGCGCTCGTAACCCTGTTTGCGCAGTAGGTTGATCAATTTGCCGTAATCGATAATGCCCTGTCCGATTCGAACCTGCAATTGATCTTTGGTGGAATCACGCAAATAGACGGTTTGCACATACTCCAGCAATTTTTCGTAATTCAGTTCACGGTCCTGTTTGAAAATATAATGCGAAGGGTCGAGTGACAGTCCGAGTCCCTTGACGTGCCCGCAAATGACGGACACCGTATCCGGGTCGGCGGACAGATGCCCGGTTTGGCTGCGCATGCCCACGCGAACGCCACAAGTTTCGGCGATCTTAACCATCGACTTGAACCGCTCGACTTCTTCATTGAAGGGCGTTCCGTGTTCGCCGGATTGGACCGTCAGCGAAACGACGCGAGTCGCCTTGGCCAGCTTACAACATTCCGAAAAGATACTCAGATACTCGGCGCCTTCCGCATTGATCACCAGATTGTAACCGGCCACATTCATCCGCCGGGTGGCGATGCAGCGGTTCAATGATTTTTCAAAATCAGCGACAACTTCGGACGGGCGAACATGATTTCCATTCTCGTCAATCGACATTTCGATACTTGAGAATTGAAGGTCAACCAGTTTTTCAATACAGTCCTCGAGCGCCAATTCTCGAAAACAGTTCGTCGATGCGGCTACAAACACGCAAACTCCCTTGAGCGTGAACTCGTGGCAAAAATTCAGCTTTTAAGCTTAGAGCTTGAGTCCCCATTAGGCAACACCCTTAAAATGCGTCTCCGATTCAGCGTATTCAACCAAACACCTACGGCAATGGCCCGTACAGGATTATGATGAGTAAACCGTTAATGAATACGATTCGACCATCCTGCCTGGACAAAAAAATGAAAACTACTGCTTCCATTCGACTGGTATTTGTCGGCCTGCTGACGGCGGCCATTGCCATAAACATTGCGGCGACCCTGACGGCTCAGGACGCCGTGGCCGTGCCGCCTCAAGCGTCCGGAAAATCAGCGATTCAAGCAGACGATTCGGACGCCGAAACCAAAACGCTGCACGACCATTTTCAAAACAGCCTGGAGAATTCCAAATTTATCGGCAAGTTCACGATCGCTGGCAAGGAAGATAAACTGCCTAACGAGGAAGAATATACAATTTCATCCGTCAAAAAACTGGACAACGGGGACTACTGGGAAATTACCGCCCGGATCAAATATGGCGATCACGATGTCACCGTGCCGATGGCCATGGAAGTCAAATGGGCTGGCAGGACACCTGTCATTACCGTCGACAAGCTGTTCGTGCCCGGGTTGGGGATTTTTGATGCTCGAGTGCTGCTGCGAAAGAACCAGTATGCCGGCACCTGGGCTCATGGCGACGTCGGCGGGCATCTGTTCGGGCGCATCGAAAAGTTCGAGAAACAAACAGACAAACTCGAAACTGATAGGAAATAACGCCCATTTTTTTTAAGGTGAAATTGGTTCAACAAGCGAAGCTGGCCACTGTCCGACAGAAATCCGAATTCACAATGAACTCTTCAATTCACGAAAATTGGACAGTCCGGACGAAAGCAATCGAACCTTGGATGATTGGGATTCGGCGCCGATTGCATCAGTGTCCCGAATTGATGTTTGCCTTGCCGCAGACCTCGGCAATCGTTTGCCAGGAGCTGGAAAAATTGGGCATTTCGTTTGAATCAGGGATCGCCGAAACAGGTGTGGTAGCCTCGATCGGCCTTGGCGATTCAGGTTGCGTGATGTTGCGCGCCGATATGGACGCGTTGCCAATCGAAGAACTGTCTGATGTCGAATTCAGGAGCCGCAACGTCGGTGCGATGCACGCCTGCGGCCACGATTGCCACACGGCGATGCTGCTCGCAGCAGCGCGCGTGCTGAAGGAACAGGAGTCGAGTCTGACCGGCACGGTAAAACTCTGCTTCCAGCCAGCTGAGGAAGGTGGAGCCGGTGCTAAACGAATGTGTGAAGCAGGTGTGATGAATAATCCTGGAGTCGAAAAGGCTTTTGCGATTCACGTGTGGCCGATGCTGCCCACTGGCCAGCTCACCGGTCGTCCCGGCCCGTTTCTGGCTGCCACCAGTGAGTTTGAAATCACGGTGGCCGGAACGGGAGGGCACGCTGCATTGCCGCAGTTCACTTGCGATCCAGTAACCACGACCGCAAAAATAATGATCGAAGCACAGACGCTGATTTCGCGCGAACAGGATCCGCTGGAAGCTGGCGTGCTCAGCTTCACCACGATCCATGGCGGGGCGGCTCATAACGTCATTCCTCAGACAGTAAACTTCGGCGGCACGATTCGATCGCTGTCGATGTCGAACCGGAACCATTTAAAAAAGCGGTTACAGGAGGTCGCCGAACTGATCGCCAAGGCCAACCGTTGTTCGGCCAGTTTTCAAACGTTCGGGATTGATTATCCGGTAACATCAAACGATCCCGATTTGTGGAGAACCGTCCACGAGATGGGCAAGCGAATCGTTGGCGATGACAATTTTCAGGTTTGCAATCCGATCATGGCGGGAGAGGACTTTGCCTTCTACGGCGCGCATGCGGCCACCAGTTTTGTCGCACTGGGAATTCAAAACGAAGCCAAAGGCTGTGTCTACGGATTGCATCACCCTCAGTTTAAAGTCGACGAATCGGCTTTGCATCTTGGCGCGGCAATGCATGTCGCATTTGCCATGGAACACTTGGGTGCTGGCCGCTAACGATGACAAACTTCGATCAACTGGAATTGCGTTTCCAACGGCCGACGGACGGATTCGCCGAGAGTTGTCCGCGAATTCATTCCATGTTGGCGATGCGCCAGTTCAATAACCGCTATCGCAGCCGATTCAGCCAGCATCCGGCGACGTCGCAAGTATTCAAGAATTATCGAATTTGATGCAAACAATCCTGACGGCTACCGGATGTTTCGTCCCTGCAAATCGGGAATCGAGCGCGGCAATGGAACAGCGGCTGGGATTGAAGCCCGGCTGGATCGAGCAACGGACGGGAGTCCGGTATCGCGCCATCGCGGATCGGGACGATGCGGTATCGGACCTTGCGGTTCGGGCGGCGAAAATCGCAATCGCCCAATTCGACGCCGATGCGAACTCCGCAATCGGCGCGTTGCTGTTGGCCACGAGCACTCCGGATCATCCATTGCCGCCGACGGCACCGTTGGTCGCCCATCAACTTGGACTCTCGGTTGCCGCGATGGATTTAACAGTCGCCTGTTGTGGTTTTCTGTATGGATTGATCCTGGCCGATTCGATTTCCAGGACGCAACAGATATCCGTGCTGGTCATCGGTGCTAACATTCTATCGCGTCGATGCGACCCGGATGACATCGGCACGTCGTCAATTTTTGCAGACGGAGCTGGCGCGGTAATCATGTCTCCGCAAGATTCCGAATCCGGTATTCTGGCAACGGCCTGGAGCAGCGATGGTAGCGGCAATTTGAGCCTGCAAATTCCCGATGGCGGATCAAGGTATCCAATCAGTGCAACCACGTATTCCGAAGGTCGACATTTCATGAAAATTGTGGAAGGAAGTTCCATTTTCAAATACGCCGCCCAATCGATGGCGGACATGGGACACAATGTTATTGCTCAGGCTGGCCTTGCCGTGCCGGATGTCGATTGGTGGATTGCACATCAGGCCAATTTGAGAATCATCGAAGCCAGTCGACGGCTGCTTCAAATTGCTCCCGAAAAAACACTTGTGACCGTTGACCAGATCGGCAACAGTTCGGCCGCCACGATTCCAGTAACGTTGGACCAATATCTGCGAATCGATCCACGAATCCAACCAGGTAATCTGGTGTTGCTGACTGCCGCCGCCGCAGGCATGACCAGTTCGGCTGTGCTGATGAAGATGGGCTAAATGCTGTCAGTACGACGCGACAACCACGTTCATTCCTGAAGATGGGCCGGTTAACGGCATGGGCGAATTCGGAATAACCGCTACTGTAGTTCTGGCCCGGACGATTGTCGCAGTGCAATCCGATTGTGCGCCGCCAGCGTAGACTCAACTCGGTCGCGGTGGCAAATTCCGAGCTAGACTCCTTCCATCCGTCAGCGTTGAAGGCAGTTTCGATGACAAATTCAGCAATCGCCTTCGAAGCCCGACGAGTGCAATTGCGACAATGGATGGCTTTGTTATTGCTGTATGGAATCATTGGCCTGATGCTGGTTCTGACTTGGGGCCGAATGTCAGATGTCATCATTGATTTCGGGCGCGAACTGTATATTCCCTGGCAGCTGTCCGAGGGCAGAGTCCTGTACCAGGATGTGGCCTACTTCAATGGTCCCGTTTCGCCCTACTTTAACGCATTAATGTTCAAATGCTTTGGCGTTTCGATGGCGACCTTGAATGTTGTTAATGCCGTCATCCTATGCTTGATCGTGACCCTGGTTTTCAAACAGTTGAGCCGATTCTTTTCGGTTGGACTTTCGCTGTTTACCTGCGTCGCGTTTCTACTGGTCCAGGGATTTGGTTACACCGCCGGATTTGGCAATTACAACTACATCTGTCCTTATTCACATGAAATGACCCACGGCATCGCCTTATCGATGCTGGTGCTGTGGCTGCTGCATCGAAATCGTCGGCCTTGTCTGTTTGATCTGGTTGCGACAGGCTTCGCGTGGGGTTTGACCTGGTTGACCAAGCCGGAATTC
>JBGSXT010000716.1:0-8984 GCA_041751295.1 Mariniblastus sp. | reverse complement strand
ACGCCGCGAGCTTTGCAGGAATCCCGATAGTGCGTAATAGTCTTCCGTAGAAATCGCATCGAATTTGTGGTCATGGCAGCGGGCACACGCGACAGTTACTCCGAGAAACGTTTTGCACATGACGTCGATCTGATTGTCAATTCGCCCTGCCTCATCCGCTTTCACATCAACCGGACCATGGGTCGCTTCGCCCATGAACCAGAATCCTGTCCCCAACACGGACTCGTTGTAATGGTCAGTTGGATGTCGGCGAGGGTCTTGAATCAAATCTCCGGCAATTTGCTCTCGTATGAATTCATCGAAAGGGACGTCCTCGTTAAACGCGCGAATCAAGTAGTCCCGATACTGCCAGGCGTGGGCGATCGGATAATCGAACTCATGCCCGTAAGTTTCGGCGTATCGAACAAGGTCCATCCAATACCGGGTCCACCGTTCTCCAAAGTGATCGGATGCGAGCAGTCGATCAACGACTGTAGCGAACGCGGATTCAACTGGATCGTTGGCAAACGCCAGGATTTCTTCCGGGGTTGGGGGCAGACCGATCAAATCGAAATAGACCCGCCGAATCCAAGATCGTCGATCGGCATCCTCTGCTGGCTGCAGACTCGCAGCTTCAAGCCTCGCCAAGACGAAATTGTCGAGTGGATCAAGAGGCCAGTTTTTTCTCAAAACCTCAGGCGGCTGCATTTTTCTGATCGGCTGCCAACACCAGTGTTCAGCTTTCCGCGCAGGCAAATTAAATTCTTCCGTAGCTGTCGTGGACAGTTCGCGCTGATCGGGCCATGGAGCGCCCTTGGCAACCCATTGGGTCAAAATTTCAATCTGATCATCAGCCAGCCGGGAATCAGGTGGCATTTCGTAATAGCCACGATAGTTGATCGCATCGATCAGCAAACTGTCACCCGGCTTTCCCGGTTCAATTGCCGGCCCGGTATCACCGCCCGCCAGCATTGAGGCTCTCGACGCCATACTGAACCCGCCTTGAATCGGATCCGCATCGGCGCCGTGACAGTCGCCGCAATGTTCAGTCAAAATCGGACGTACCTGATTCTCAAAGAACTCAATATCAACATCATTGAATTGGGCGGCGTGGACGCAAGTGCAGAAAACCGCCTGCAACGCGATGATCGCGTTTGCAACGATTACGTTCTTCAGAGCGAATTGATTCACGATGCAAATCTTCTGAAAATGCGATACCGAACGAAGGTTTTGGATTTTCCACCGCATAACCGTCGGCCCCAATGGCGTTATCTTACCGTTATACTTGGGCAGGGGCAGGTTGGCGACTTAATGGTAGGGAAATAAAGTAATTTGGCGTCGAAACTTTAAGGCAAAGTATTTCCGGGTCTCAGAGAGACCAAACTTCGCGAATTTGGCTGCATTGGTCGGCCTACCAGTTTGCGGAGGTGGTCGTTGATGAAGTGAATGATACCATCGCAGTCATGTTTGCACCGGAACGAGCCGGATGTGGTGGAGGCGGACCGGGCGGCGGCGGTCCCGGCTGATTGGAGATGGTTGCAATGGGGGGTCGGGAACTGGCGTTCAAGCAAGTAACACCTACTGGTTTTCTTTTGACGCGGGATTCGCGACAACGACCTCTATGGGCCCTGTTTCAGTTTTCTGGGCGCAGTGGAGTTCACCCGGTTGGGAATTGCCGACAATATTCGTAAACGGCCATCGTGGTCGCTGTCACGACGTTGTAGCTGAAGGGTTGGCCGTAGACTGGTATTTCAATCACGTCATCGACCAGCGACAGTTCGGCAGCGGAAACACCTTGCCGTTCATGGCCGATGACTAGAACCGTATTTCTTTGGAATCGGTATTCAAACAGATTCTGGGATCGATCGGCCTGTTCCAGCGCAACGACATGAAATGATTCGGATCGGATTTTCTTCAACCAATTCGCCAGCGTCCGATGGCGTTCGATCGCGACAAACCCGATCGCATCGCGAGCGATCTTTGGATCAATTTTTGTGTTTCCGCAGACCGTCATTTTCCGGATACCCGCGCATCCGGCCAATCGCACAATGCGGGACAGGTTGACGCCGCTGCGAAATTGCGGACAGGCCAGGATCAACTCGCGATCCCGCGTCAATTCCGTCGGTGGTTTGTGGCGGACATGATTCGGTTGCATGGTTCTGTGCAATTCTGATTCCGGGTTTACAATAGCACGACGTTGAGCGTGCGCGTTTCGAATGTTCGTTTGCAATTCAAAAAATACGATGGCTGTAAACCAAGATGAAGATGGCGACCTGGATCAGGATCGCAAGCAAAATCCCTACGCCACTCCGGTCGATTATGAACGGAACGAATCACTGAAGACAGACGGTCGTTCGACATTGGCGATTGTGGTTTTGGCAATACTGATCATTCCGGCCACGGCGATCGCCGGATTTACAACTTGTACAGGAACTGTTTTTGCGTCATCGTTGCTTGGCGATGAAGCGATCATGTTGGGATTCGTCTGGGGCGGGCTGATGGGCGCCATCTTGGGCATCATTGTCTTTACGCTGATTTTTCGCCGAATTCTGACGATTGCGAAAAATCGCCACCTACCACGGTGATTCCATCTGTCCGACGATTTGGCGGGCAATCCGGCGAGACACATCGCGCTGGGCTGTCGCCAACGATTGGCCCCCTTCAGGGATAAAATCAACCGCCTCATTGATCTTCACCAGTTGCCGTTGCATCAAGGGGACTCCAGAACGATCGACCCAGTTGACTTCAACTTGCCAATCGGTTTGCAACACGCGCGGTTCCCCGAATTGATCGAGCGCGACAGGGCGTTTATTATCGTCGACGATGCGACCCGTGATAAAGCTGTCGGCCGTTGCCGGATCGGCGATGGCCAGTGTCGTGTCCTGTTCAATCTGTTTGATTACAGCTTCGGTCAGCTGCTGGCCAAGGAAACGGCGAAATGAATCCGATTCGAAAATGGCAACGTGGACGGATCGGATGTCACACCGAAAGAGTGACTGGTTTCCGACCTGATACGCCGCGCAGCCACTGCCAAAAACCGCCGTCAACAGCGCCAGCCTGATTGTTCGCAACGGACACATATTCGATCAGCGAAGCTGGCTGGTTGGATTGGAAGCGATGACGGGCTTCGCCTGTTCGGGATCGGGAAACATGTCGATCAACCACTTGGCGTGCTTTTTCGGTTTAGGCGGCAACTCGGCGACCCGCTCGATTTCCGCAGGCACCTGTTCGGCAAAACTGGTGTCCTTAAAGTCCTTGGCGACCTGTTCATAATAGAATTTGGCTGCCTGATTTTCCCCTTGCTGCTCGAAATATTTGGCCAGGGTCCAATCCCGTTCCGCCATCAGGTGTCGAACCAGCCCTGCTTCTTTTGCCAGGTATTCCTGTTCGGCCCGAGCCTGATCTGGAAATTGTTGAACAATTTGTTTCAACAGTTTATCGGCCTTGACCAGTGGTGAGTCATCATAGCTTTTTCCCTGATAGGAATTCATACGGGCTTTCAACTCAAACATGTGGGCATGAAATTGATGCGGGCTGCCGGGATAGTTGCGTCGTAAGTCTTCATAGGTATCGGCGGCATCCAACCAGTCACTGTTTTTGAAATAGGCATTGGCCAGCGCCAGTGTTGCATCGTCAGCCAGTTTTCCCGTCGGATCGTCCAGGCGAATCCGGTGCAGGATTCGGCGGGCTTCCGTCGGCACTCCTTTTCGCGGCCGAGCAGGATCATTCAGTGTCACGGCAGGACCTTTCTCGGCCAGTTTGAGCCAGTATTCCGCAATCGAAAAACGGCGAGCCTCCGCTTTGTCCAGATATCGCGAACCGGCGTAGCGACCAATCAGATTCTCGTACGCCCGATTGGCCTGGACGTATCGGTTGGCAAAAAAGTAGGACTCGCCTTCAAAATACAATGCGTCCTGTTCCAGTTGCGAATCCGGAAACTTGCCAGCCGCCAGTCGAAACTGGTTAGCCGCATCGTTGAAGATCTCGATATGCCCGTCACCATCCGGATTAGCATCCTTGGCCGCCAGAGCCCGTTCATACAATTCCTGCCCACGGTCATACGCCGCTTCAGCCGCTGGTCGATCTTCCTTGAAGGTCGTTCGCACCGCCCAGGTCGTGGGCAGGTTTCCGGGCGACAGATCATCCAGCAGCAATCGGTTAAACGAACGCTCCCCCAGCGGATCCACGTTGGTTAACAGGTCGTCTTGGAAATCGTCATCGTTTTGGCCTCTCAATCCGAACAAGTTTTTGAACCCGCCGCTGCGATTCGGGCGGCTTTGGATATTCTGGCAGCCGCTGGCGAACATCATCAGCATCACGGCAAGGCAGCTCCATGATGCAGCTTGTCGACTTGAAATTGACATCCTTGTCATCCAGTGTTCACTTTTTATTTTCAGTTAAATACTTATGCAACCGAGGCTGGTAGCCAAGATGGTGCGACATGTATTGATTCAGGAATTGCCGCAATTCCAGGTCACCGCCCTCTGCCCATGGTTCGTTACTGTCGTTAAGGTTCGTCATACGAATCAGATTTTTCCAGGCTTTCGCTGTCAAATTGATAACGTTCCGTTTTCCGGGGCGGCACTTGGGACACAGAATCCCTCCGATATGCAGACCGAAATAGACGCTCCGGTTTTCGATTGTTTTCGGTCGACCACATTCCACACATTGCTCCAGCATTGGTTTGTGTCCCAGCAATACCAAAGCACCCAGTTCGAATTGCATCAGGGACTGCATCCATGGTCCACCTTCATCAATCGCGATCAAATATCGGCACGCCCAATCGTACAGATCAGCGTGCGGGTCTCTCTCGTCGGTCATTGCGGCCAGCAATTCGACGATGTAATACCCGGCATACAGCCGATTCAAATCGACAGACGCGCTCTGAAATCGCCGTTCCAGTTTCGCTTCGGTCAACAGATTCAGGACATCGGTTTTTTTGAGCAGGAACACTATTCGACTGATCGACAGCAAGTCAAGGGCACCCTGAAACGGACTCTTCAACCGGCGGGCACCCTTTGCCATCGCCGTGATCTTGCCGAAATCGCGGGTCATCAACGTCACAATGCAGCTGGACTCGCTGAATTCGACAACCCGCAGCACGATAGCAGTCGTTTTTTCAGCCGGCATACAAGCGGATTCCCTGATTGCCAGTTAACAATGTCAAACCGGGCAGGTCATCATTTCTGAAATCAGACAGCATTGTCGCCGCCAGCAGCACCAAGAATCGCAATCTGCATTGCAGAGTCGAATGCGGCATTCAAATATTTCCGGAATCGGAATTGCCCTGGGATGTCGAATCGCCGCTGGTCGAAAACGTGCGCACCAACCGCCCATGCGAATCCTTGAGCATTCGGAACACCAGCAACCACATTGCCAACGCGACCACCAGGAAAAAGATCGAGGCATAAATCGCCAACCAAAAAAGCCTCGCGCTGAGTCTTTCTACCGGATCAATGACCTCGCCATAATCTTCAGCCACCAGCACAAACAGTCCTGAATCGCCCGAATCGTCGAGCGTCTGGGATTCCTTCGTCGATGTTTTCGAGAACCGGGGTGATACGACGGGCACAATTGCCGCGATCAAGTCCTTGTCATACGACTGACCTTCCGGCAATTCGGCGATAGGATCGTCAAAGTGATTGCGATCGAGATTCGCCGGTTGGCTATTGAGCATCGCCTTCAGATCGATGACTTTCTTAGGCACTTCCTTGGCGTTGGAAACCAGCTCGTTGAACACGGGATGTTCCAGGATCACACCGCTGGTGTAGCTGCCGTCAGAATTCGAATTATCAGCTTGTCCTTCGCGACCATCAATCAACATCGCATACTGAAACTGTCCGTTATCAAAGTCAACGAAATGTCCCATCTCAACGGTACAGGCAACCACCCCGATAATCCCGTACGCCGTATCGTCGACCAAACGGCGAACGGGAACGGAAAAAGCGACTTTCCACGTATACGTTCCCTTGCTGAGGAAAATGGTAGACATATGGGGATGATCAATAATATCGCGTTCCTTTCCCCACGGTGCCACTTCGTAGAATGTTTCGTCACCAACCTGCCGCCTGCGATCCGCCGGACCGCCATGAAAGTACGTACGATACGAATAGTTCCGGCCAGTAGTAATCGAATCCGGTTCCGTTTGATACACGGACGCGACTTGGTTGCCTCGCAGATCATTGACGAACCAACTGGCACAGTCGGGATATCGATCGAATGGATCATCCATGCGTGTATGCAGATGTTTCTGCAGCCGATGCCGCGTTTCATTCTCGAAATACTTCCGCCGAGCCGCGTCGAGAGCGGTATTTTCGTTGTCATTCGGATCATCCAACTGGCGGGCGATGGAAGCCAGTTCTTCGTCGTCCGTTGCGCGTTGCAGATCCTCCACGAATTTCGGACTGCGGGCCAAATCTTCAACCATACGAAAATACTGGTCGATTTTTTCAGCAGCGGAGCGGGCGGCCAATTTCGCGGCAAATTTGTTTCCCTCGACCGCTTCCTGCTTGATTGCCGTTTCCGTATCGGCATAGGCCTGACGGTAGGCAAACCATGAAAACAGCGACATCACGGTCAGCAACAACAACGGACCCAACAGGCCAAGTATCAGCAGCGGTTTGCGGGCCTTCGCCAGTTCCCGTTGCCGCATAGCAAACATGACACCTTGAATGCTCTCAAACCGCCGTTTCGGATTGGCATCGATGGACCGGTCGATGATATCAGCCAACATCCGATCCACACCACTGATAGTTCGATGTTCCGACGGCGGTTCGGCTGATCGGAGAGAATGCCGGTATTCCGCCAATCTTTCTGGCACTGTACCCGCCGATTCGATCCGTTTGGTCAGCGCTTCACATTGATAAGGAGGCTTTCCGACCAGCATGCAGTACAGAATGGCACCAAGAGCGTAAACATCCCACCTCGCTGCCGGCACAGCCTTCAGATCGGACTGTTCCGGTGCCATGAAAAAAAGCGTGCCCAACGAAGGAGCCTGCTCCGACCGCAACCGCGCCTGTCCAAAATCGGCCAGCCGAGGTTTACCGTCCTGATCGAGCAAAACATTCGCCGGCTTCAGATCACAATGAAAAATGCCCTTGCTGTGCAAGTGCATCATGCCGGTAGCAATTTCGCGAAACAGATCTTCGGCCATCGCGACTGGCAGCGTCTGTTCACGCCGCAGCAAATCTTCCAGCGAACCTCGCTCAAAATAATCCATCACGAAGTACGGCGGATCGGCCTGCCAATCGACGTCGACAAGCTGGACGACGTACCTGTCCGCCGACAAGGCGACCAGTTTCTCGACTTCGCCCGCCAACAATTCGACATCGTCGCTCGTTCGCCGCGTATAGAACTTGATGGCCACCCGGCGGCCGGTCTTTTTCTCGGTTCCCGACCAGACCTCGCCAAACGCACCAGAGCCAATGAACTGCTCGATCGAAAAGCCAGCGATTTTGGCAGGAGGCTGTGACGCCTTCAAACTCAGATCGCGGGATCGAACTCGATCCTGATCGGATTGATGCTGGGTTTTTTCGTGCAAGTTCATGGGGACCGAAATTCGGACATCGGATCAGTCTGTCAGTGAATCAGTTTCGCATTTTTTCGGCTGTACCGCCATCGACACTCGATCAAACCTGTTTATCATCATTATCTACATTTTCCGTTGCATTTGGTTCAGTCCACACCACTGGAATCGTGACTTTCCCCGCGATATCGATTATTCATGAAATCTGTGATGGCGATTGTCCTGGCTGGCGGAAAAGGGACACGGATGAATTCCGAACTGCCGAAGGTGTTGTGTCGAGCCAACGGGCGTCCGCTGATCGAATACGTTCTCGACTCCCTGCGAACTGCCGGAGTGGTTAAAGTGATCGCCGTCGTTGGCTACCGTGAACAGGACGTTCGTCAGGCCTTGCGGAAATACGCAGACGTTGAATTCGCGGTCCAGCAACAACAGCTTGGAACTGGCCATGCCGTTATGATGTGTCGCGAATTGATCGCCGGTTTCGACGGGCCGGTTGTAGTTGTCGCCGGAGATTCGCCGATGTTGCAATCGTCGTCGATTGAGACGCTGCTGGCCGATTGTCGCGAAACGAATGCGGCCTGTATCCTGGGAACGCTGCTGCACGACGAGCCAACCGGTCTGGGGCGCATCGTTCGCGACGAACGTGGCGACTTTCTGGAAATCGTCGAAGAAAAGGACGCGACCAATGAACAGAAACGTATTCGGGAAGTTAACATGAGCACATACGTTTTTGATTGCCAGTTGATGTTGGGCGCATTGGACAATTTAACTGATAACAACCGGCAGCGGGAATATTACCTCACCGATCTGCCCGGAATCCTGCTGAATCAGGGGCGCATCGTTCGTGCATTGCCGGTCCTGAAGCCGATCGAAGCGCTCAGCGTCAATACTGTGGAGCATCTAAAACTGGTGGAAGCACAAATGCAGGGGAGTTCCAGCGAATGAATCGGGAACTGAAAATCTTCAGCGGCCGTGCCCACCCTGCGCTGGTGGAAGACATTCGGGAATTCCTGAACCTCGACCGCAACGAGTGCAAGTTTTCCACATTTCCCGACGGCGAGATTCACTGCAAAATCGAGGATGTGCGCGGCTGCGATGTATTTCTCGTTCAGCCGACTTCTCCCCCCGTCAACGATCACTTGATGGAATTGCTGATCATGATCGACACTTGCCTGCGGGCCAGTGCCGAGCGAATCACGGCAGTGATCCCCTACTTCGGCTACGCCCGCCAAGACCGAAAAGACGAAGGACGCGTGCCGATCACCGCCAAACTGGTCGCTAACATGTTGACACGGGCTGGTGCGGATCGAGTCTTGACCATGGATTTGCACGCAGCCCAGATTCAAGGGTTTTTCGATATTCCTGTCGACCACCTGTACGCGGCCTCTGTTTTAAATCGGCATTTCCAGAACAAAGGATTTTCGCGCGATGAACTGGCGATCGTCAGCCCGGACGAAGGGAGTATCAAGCGGGCTGTGGG
>JBGSXT010000715.1:0-6007 GCA_041751295.1 Mariniblastus sp. | reverse complement strand
AACCAGTTCCTGGAAATCTTCAAAGAAGCGACGATTCGATTTCCGTTTGGATCGTAACCGTCAGAGATTGGAATCAGAAAATGACGACGATTGACGAACTCAATATCGACATTCAGCCAAGACGCACCAGGACCGAAGATGCCGACCTGGATATTACACCCATGATCGACGTTACGTTTTTGCTGCTGTCGTTTTTTGTCGTTGTTTACAAAATGGATGCGCAGGTTCCGGTGACTCTGCCCAAAGCGATCAGCGGATCGACGATCGCGGAAGAGAACTGCGTGGTGTTTGTGGTCACGGCCGACGCGCCTGGCGGACAGGCAAAAATCTTCATGGGACAGTCGCTCGACGGCGCTTCGCAGGTAGCCAGCGAAGGGGCGCTGGATATCGAAGCGGAAATCACCCAGTACGTGGAGCAGGAGATTTCCAACCGACCGACTGTCGAAGCAATCCTGATCAAAGGGTCCGGCGATGTCCGTTCCGGCGATATCGATACGATCAAACGGGGTGTGGCGGGTTCCGAACTGGCGCTGAAACGGCAGTTGTACTTTGCGGTCGAAGAGGAGTAAGCCTGGGCCGTCATGAAAAACGACAACGATATTCCTGAAAACGATCGCGATTCAAACGCAGATTTTGGGTTGACGGCCCCGCGTGAGGATTTCAAGTTGGATGAGCGATACCAACCTCATCCGACCGAGACTTCTGGAACACGGTCGACGGGCAAGTCGAAATCGCGCGAGACTACAGGGAATGTCGGAAACTGGCGGGGATTCGAAACGGAGGCTCTCGAAGAAGATCCTGAGTTCGATTTTGCCGCCGGCAAGAAAACACCGGAAGACGATTTGGATATGACGCCGATGGTCGATGTCGTGTTCTTGCTGTTGATCTTTTTCATGGTCACCGCCTCGTTCACGCTGCGAAAATCCTTTGAACAGGCCCATGCCCAGGTCGAAGACCCCAGCACAAGTGTTGTCGATCCGCAGGACGATGAAGACGATTTCATCGAAGTCATCATCGATCAAACGAATACTTTTTACATCCGCACCCGCGATACGGAAGAAATAGAAGCCCCCAGTGATCGGGAAATGCGGGATACACTCCGGGAAGCGAAGGAAAGCAGCAATGCAAAACGATTGGTTATCCGTGCCCATGTCGATTCGCTGCACAGCAAAGTCGTCAAGGTCCTCGACATGGCGAATTCGGTCGGCATGGAAAGAATCGAAACGATTGTGACCGAACTGGATTATTAACCATAGAACCTCGCCGAAACACCCACAATAAATTTGAACGCCAGATCAATGACCCCTGAGTCCCTTATCAAGCAACTGGAATCGCTCGGCTCGATCGACAGCGCTATTTTGTCGAAACTTCGCCGTCGCATTGAAAACCCCGAACGATCGGCAAGCGTGAACCAGATTCTTTCTTATCTGGTTAAACAGCAATTCATCTCGAAGGCCGAGGCAATTCAGTTGAAAAAGGCAGGGACTGCCAAGCCGACATCTGACAGCGGCCAGCGGCGCGAGACCGATGAATTGCTGGAGGGTGTAATGGACCCTGAGGATGCCAAAGCACCAGCCATTGACGATGAATTCGGTTTTGCGGAAGACCAGGCCGACGACATTGATGATCGCATGGACGAGCTCGAGATTTTTTCAGAATCGGATGGGACACAACTGCCCGATGACGATATTGAGGCGGACGTCGCGGATGCGGTTGCGGAATTGGTTGAGGACGAATTCGACGACGAACCGGTCAAGCAACGCGTTGCTGGCTACCGGGATTTTGAAGCGTATTCGGATCCGATGGCTGCGACATTGGGTGAGCTGTCATCGATGCCACACCCTACGGAACGACATCGATCGGCGGTTGGTTTCGCTGGCAAGATTGACAGCCGCGACCAATGGGCAACGAAATGGGTGTATATCGGTTTTGGCTCGTTGGGATTGTTGTTGGTTGTTGGAACTTTACTGGTTTTTTTCCTGTCGCTGATTACAGCTGAAGACCGATTTAGCGCGGCCAACCAGAGTTTTCAGGACGGCACTTACGGCGATGCGATTCGAAAGTATGAAGAGTTTCTGGAAAGGCACCCGTCCCATAAGAATGCGCCGATGGCGAAGGTAAAACGGGTCCAATCGTTGCTGTTGGATACGTATAAACAGAAAAACTACAACGAGACCGTTGTTCGCGCCGGCAGAGAATTGCCAAAACTGATCGAAGATGACTCGATTGATTTGGAACCGATTCGCCAAGATCTGGCGGTCATTCTGCCCACATCCGCACTTGAAATTGCCAGGCGAGCGACGAAACAGGACTCCAAATCTGCCCTGGTCGAGCAGCTCGCGAAGGCCAAGAACGCGAAGCTGCTGGTTGACAATCCGGTCTACATACCCAACAGCAAACGGAAGCAGGCGACCATTGCCAGAATCCTGGACAATGTCGAAGAAGAGATTTCCAAAGGGGAAGGACTGATTCGCAAGCAGGATGATTTTGACGGGGCGCTGGCGAAAATTTCTGCGTTGCGCGAACAGGGGGAATCGGAACAGGCGTTTGCGACCTACAACGCACTGATTCGATCGTATGGCGATCTGCAGGCCAACGAGACTCTGCAGACGGAGATGCGGCAGGTAAGCGAGCTGGAGAGCAGATTGGTCAAGCCGATCGAACCGGGCATCAACACATTCTCCAGTTTCCGACCATCGCCTATCCAGTCGAGTATCATTCTCGCTTCGACCACCGGATCGACGATTGAATCGCTGACTGGAAAAATCGTTCCCATTCTTGCTGATGGTTCCGTGTACGGTATTGACATTGGCAATGGATTAGTGAAATGGCGGACCTTCGTCGGGTACCAGACTGTCGTTCAACCTCAAATGCCGGATGGAGAAACGGTGTTGATCGCTGATCAGCAAAACCACGATTTGCTGATGTTGAGGGCAGCCGATGGCACGCTTGTATGGCGCAGCGAAATTGGCGAGTCTTTTTTGGAACCTCAAATTGATGAGTCGACCATATTTCTGACGACTGAAAATGGAAAACTGATACGTCTGGATTTGGCGTCGGGTGCTGCTCAGGCCGCGGTGAAAATCCCTCAAACGGCCAACGTACCATTGACTTGGTCAAGTCGCACCGGGTTGGTTATTCAGCCCGGATTCTATTCCAATTTGTATCTGCTCTCGGCTGCTGATTTGACTTGCAAAGACGTGTTTTACCTGGGGCATTATCGAGGCAGTATTTCCGCGCCACCGGTTGTCTGGAACAACATGATTCTGGTCGCCATTAACCAGTCGGGCGTTTGTGATTTGAACGTGCTCAAGCCGTCAGAAGATGGAATTAATCTGGAACTGGTTCAACGTGTCCGAAGGGTAACTCGCGGCATCGTCACCAATCCTTTGATTCGATTTGGCAGATTCATGTTGATCACTTCGGAATCGGGTGATTTGAAAATTCTGGAACTCAACACGGCGGACGAAACCAGCCCGATTCGAGTTCTGGCCGAAGAAAAATTTGAAAATCGCGAGGCGGCGCGAATCCATGTTGCGACCGCTGGCAGCCAGCTCTGGATTGGTTTCAAAGGGATCATGAGATATAAAGTCAGCCGCGCGCTGGGCACGTTTGATCGGCAGCTGATTGCCAACCCGGACGATTTTTTTACCGGACCGGTCCATAAATTCGGTGATGCGGTAATTCATGTACGCAAACGATCGGGTTCGGCCATGACCAGCGTTTCCGCCGTCGATGCGGATTCGCTGGATCAGATTTGGCGGACGGATCTGGGAGGACCGGTTGCCGGTTCGCCACGAATCATTAATAACAACTTAGCCGCAATTTCCAGTCAGGGTGATCTGTTCACAGCGCCGTTGGAATCGACGACCAATCAGGTGGCGATTGACGAAACCAGATCGAGTACGATCATCGAGAATCTGCTGTTTGATCAGGTTATTGAACTTTCGCCGGAAACCAGCGTCTGTCTTGGTCCACAAGGCCGGGCAGACATGTTGTATGTCGATTTTGGGAAGAAAACCAGCAAATTAATGCGGCTGCCGGCCCCGGCAGACAAAGCGGCCAGCCGACCGATCGAAATTGATGGCGACCTGATCATCCCGACGACGCAGGGCCAGGTCGTGCGCGTCGATCCTCAGAACAGCCACATTGTCGGAACTCCGTTTCTGCCCCCGGTCAGTCCCGGCGCAGTCGTCGCATGGAAGCAGCCAGGCCGGTTAGAGAATGATCAGTTTGTAATTGGTGCCGGGCAGAATTTGTACCTGATCGATGCCTCGGATAACAAGTTGTTGCGCAAAGCCGCCGAGAGTTCTGTCGAGGGGACACTGAAATCCGGGATCACGACGATTGGCGATCTGGCGTTTGCCGTGCTTGATGGTAATCCGTCAGACAAGCTGATTTCGTTACGGGTCGACAGTGGTGGATTGCAACCGGTCGGGTCGATGGAGTTGGGTGGCTTGGCGATTGATGGACCATGGTCGGTCGGCAACTCGATCCTAGTTCGTCTGGATCATGATCAATTGGTCTGCGTCGACCAAAACCTGGCGCAAAAATGGTCGACAACGCCAGGTCCGGGCACTTTGGCTACCCCTCCGGTGTGGGAGAGCGATTCGATCCAGTTGTATTTCAGCGATGGTCGACTGATGACGCTTGCCGCAGAGACTGGAGAAGTTCAAGCCACGCTTGAATTAGGGCAGCCGATCGCCCATCGCCCGGTGATTTCAAATGGACAGGGAATATTCGCCGGCCTTGACGGCACCATTCATATTGTCAATCTGTCAACAGCCCAATGAACATTCTAGCGGTCATGTTGATGCGATTGGCAGTTCGGTTCATCGAATGCGCTCGCAGTTCCGTGGTCCGAATGGGTGTTAATGCTGTCGCAAGCTGCGGCATCATCACAATGATTTGGCTGCTACTGTGTGCAAGCAGTTCGGTCGCTCAGGAATTTGAGGCCGCATCGGAGTTGCCGATTCCGTTGGTCGAACAGGAACCGTTTGACCTGATCCTGTTAGACGAATTCAATGGAAATGTTGAGATTCGAATCTCGCCGCTCAAGGAGCCTTTATCTGAACCTCTGCCGGAACAGGGCTTCCTGATCTTCGAAGCCAGACAACTCAGTGATGAGCTTTTGCAGATTCCGTACGCCAATATTGCCAAGTACAGTTCCTACAACGACCTGTTGCGTGCTGAAGCCAATGTTTTCATTCGCGATGAAGTTTACGGCAAAGCGTTTCGCAACCTGATTTACGTTTTCGATCACGGCGGCAATGAGGACGCGGAACTTGCCAATACAATTCAGAATCTGCTGTTTCGCGATGGTGCAAAAAATTATCTGTCGGGCAATTACGAACTGGCTTTGGCGATCTTTCAGGATATTTACGACCGGGATCCGAACTTCGAAGCGCCGGGAATCAGTAAACGGCCTATCGATCTGATCTTGGATTGTCTGGACAAGAACATTTCGAATAACCTCTCGGCCGAACGCTTTGATCAGGTTCAGGCGGCTGTCGACGACCTCGAACTTCGATATGGTGTGCCCGGCCGGGAACTGGCCGAAAAATGGCGCGGCAGCATTTTGGCACAGAGCGATCAAATGCTTGCCGTGGCCCGCCGATTGGCCGATTCAGGCGATGGACAGCAGGCACACTTGATGGCCAGACGTGCAAACTCGGTTATGCCCGGTCGGCCTGAAACCCAATCACTATTCAAGGAAATCGTCGAGAAATTCCCGATAGTGTTCGTTGGCGTCAGCCAGGCTGGAGGCGTTCCGAACTCACTCAGTCTCGATAATTGGGGATCACGGCGGGTCGGAAAATTGACAATGCGGAACGTGGTCGAGTTTGTTGGCCCGGGCGATGACGGTGGCAAGTACGAATTTCTCAACGGAACCTTGGAGCAGATTGACGATAATGGATTCATCTATCGATTTACAATTCTGCCTGAACCGAGTGGTTTCGCAGTGCCGCCAATCGACGCCTATGAACTGTCGCGGCGCGTATTGGCC